>JAABRB010000091.1 GCA_011391185.1 Betaproteobacteria bacterium | reverse complement strand
ACCTGCTCTCATACAGCATGCAGTTGGCCTGGCTGCCCGAATTTACCGGAGACGACGCTGTCGGCCTGGTCGTGTCGCACAACGAGCTTCAATTCGAACCGTCGCCACAACCCGACGGATCGAGTCACGTGGACCTCAGCGTGCTCGGGCTCTTCGTGGACGTGGAGCGTGGGCTCTGGCAATTGACGTCGACGGCCTATGCGGTCAGGTCCCGGTTCGCAGGGGCCCCGTCCGCCCCGGCGGACCGTTTTCTCGCCGGCTATGTCCAGTTGCAGCGCCGCCTGGATTCCCGACTGACCGTCCTCGCGCGCGTCGAAGCCACACAGGGCACGGGCGACTCGGCCTACCTCGCCCTGTTCCCTGCGTTCGTCGAGCAACGTCGCGTCGCCGACCTGCGCTGGGACTTCGCGCAGCGCCAGGCGCTTTCGCTGGAAATCGCCGACAGCGACACGTCGCAGGGAAACTTCCGCGAGGTCAGGATCCAGTGGAGCGCGGTCCTCCCGTGATGCTGACACGGCGCAAGCTCGTTACGGGCGCGCTCGCAGCGCTGCTGCCATGGCAATCCCGAGCCCAGGTCCGGGACCACGCCGTACTGTTGACGTCGGAGCCGGACATGTCGCTTGCCACGCTGGAGGTGCGCAAGCTGTTTCTCGGGTTTAGCATCGTGCACGATGGCAACTTCCTGCAACCGGTGCGCAACCGCAGCGATGCACTCCTTGACCAGGTGTTCCTGCAACATGTCGTTTCGATGTCGGCCGACGCCTATGAACGGCGCCTGCTGACGCTGTCCCTGAGGCAGGGGCGAGCGCGGCCCCGTGAAGTACGATCGCTGGAGGAGCTGCTGCGGGTGCTCCGAACCGTAAAACACACCGTCTCCTATGCCTGGCAAGCGGAAATCGAGGGTCAGGCCGGGATTCGGATTGTGCGGACGATATGGCGCGCCTGATCGACACGCTGGCCGGGCGATTCGGGGTCATCGTTCTGATGATCAACGTGCTGCTGCTGCCCGCTCTCTATTTCGGACTTGACCGGATCGTCAGGCGCAGCCACGAGGAAATGTTCGTCACCGAGATCCGGACTTATGCCCGCGTGCTGGCCGATGAATTCGAGCTTGGCTCGGCGCTGGAATCCGACACCAGGACAAGCATCCTGCTCGAGAACGTGCTGCTGAGCGGTGAGGGTGTGTTCGCAGAGCTCGCGGTCGGCGATCGGGTCGTGCAAAGCGTCGTGGGCCCGCAGGATCGCGCGAGCCATTTCCCGGGCGAGGATTTTGCCTTCGGTGCGGGAGACGACGACGTTTATTTCCTGTCCATTCCGATCATGCACGATAGCCGGGAGATCATCCTGCGTATCGGCTTCGACGAGCAGCCGGTGCTCGGCCAGATCGCGCGCGCGCGCGCGCGGATCCTGACTTTGCTCGGAATATACTTCGTGACCTCCCTGGGATTCGCGATCTACCTCGGTCAGCGGCTGGCGCGACCGCTGGTTGAGCTCAAGCAGGCCTCGCGGCGCGTGGCGTCCGGCGAAGTTTCCACGAGCCTCAACACGGACAGCACGATCTCCGAACTACGCGAACTGGCGAGCGACCTTGAATCCATGCGTGCCGAGCTGGTGGAAGTTGGCAGTCGGCTGCGACAGGAGATGCGTGAGCGCGAGGTGACCGAGTCTGAACGCGCGCGGCTCGAGGAGAAGCTTCGCCAGCGCCAGCGGCTCGAGACCGTCGGTACGCTGGCCGGTGGCATCGCGCATGAATTCAACAACATTCTGCTGCCCATTCAGTTGTACACCGAGCTCGCGATCGAGGAAGTGGGCGAGGACAAAGCGACTCGCGCCGACCTGACTCGTGTGCTGGAAGGGGCGCGGCGTGCGCGACGCGTCATCAGCGACATCCTCGCTTTCAGCCGTTATTCCGAAGAGGGCGAATTCGCGCCGGTCGACATCGCGGCGATCGCGGCCGACGTCGTGCATCTCTATCAGAGGTTGGCGCCAGATAGCGTCGAAGTCGAGGCGGTCGTCGCCTCCGGCTGTCCGAGGGCCATCGGCGAGCACACTATGCTGCATCAGGTCATGGCTAACCTGTGCTCCAACGCCTGCCAGGCAATGGCGGGCCGGGGCGGGCGGATCCGGATCGACATCCGACCCGCCAGCCAGGCGGCGGTCCAGGACGCCGGATTGCCGCCACGCGAATACATCGAGGTGTCTATAAGCGACCAGGGCCATGGGATGGACGAATCGACCAGGACCCGGATCTTCGAGCCATTTTTCACGACCCGGCCGGTCGGGCAAGGCACCGGCCTGGGTCTCTCCGTCGTGCATGGTCTGGTCGACAGCATGGGCGGGGCGGTGCAGGTCGAGAGCGCCCCGAACATCGGTACGACATTTCGTGTATTTTTACGCCGGGAGCCGCCCGCAAGCGAGCCGCCGCGCATCGACGACCAGACCATTGCGAGGAGTTCACCGTGACGCGTGTCCTGATCATTGATGACGAACCGGACGTCCGGGACTCACTGGCCAAGATGCTCGTACGCGCCGGCTACGACGTGCACGCAGTCGGCACGGCCGCTGCGGGACTCGAGTCGTTCCAGAAGGAGGGTGCCGACCTCGTGATCACCGACGTGATCATGCCGGAGCAGAACGGCGTCGATCTGATCAGGGCGGTGCGCATCGTCGGCGGGCGCACGCCAATTCTCGCGATCTCGGGCGGGGGCAATTTCAGCCCGGCGGGCTATGCCCCGGGCTCGATCACGACGACGGCATTCCTGGCCGCTGCGCAGGATGTCGGCGCCGACGCCGTGTTGACCAAGCCATTCGAGGGCAAGGAACTGCTCGATGTAATCGCCGGCCTGCTGGTCAAGGCTGGACCCAGCCCGCGTTGACGTAACGTGCCGCGCCCGTACCGGGCGCCAGCCGCACGACGTAGGCGCCCTTGGCGAGAAATCGCTGCCCGGTCCCGAGCGTCGTGACCGGATAGAGTGTCGTCATTCCGGTGCCGTCCAGCATGTGTTCCAGCGTCTCGATCAGATATTCGCGCGAGTAGTTGCCGGCCATGCCGGCCATCGCTTCGCCGACCGCATGGCAGGCAAACAACGCTTCGACGGCGGCAGTCGTTTCGAGATCTTTCAACTTCTGGGAACGAAGCCACGCCTCCTCGCGGGGGAAAGGGGTCTGCCCGGGCGGCGCGAGACTGTAGGGATGGACGTGCAGGACGCGCTGTTCGAACATCGGCAGTGCACGAATGCTCCGCCAGTCGGTAAAGCTTGCGGCGGTGTAGATCCGCCGCGGCAGCGTCGCTGCGCTCGAGGCGATCGAGGTCAGCGTCTGGAGTTGCGCGGGTGACAGCCACGCGACGAGGACGTCGGGCCGCTCGCGGTGAATCACGTCTTTCCAGTCGTTGAACGAGGGGGTGGTGCCGGGCACGATCGGGCGCACGACGAGACTGCCACGCCGCGCCTCGGGCCAGGCCGCAATGAAAGCGTCCCTGGCGGCCTGACCGCGCGGGTCGTCGACATGGAGGACCAGGATGCGGCCTTCCCGGTCGTCGTAGTCCTCGGCGAGGCTGCGCGCCGTCACGCGGGCGTCGAGCCGCACGCCGGCCGAATAATAGATGGTGTACTGGTCCATGCCGGATTCGACCGGGAGATCGGTGATGGGCAGGATGCACGGCAGCTCTTTGCGCTCGCAGAAATCGTGCACGATCTGCCAGTCCGGCCCCGCAGTCCCGGATATGAGCGCAAATGGCGGCTGTTCGCGGTATCGTGCCTCGAGCTGGGCGGACCAGTCGGCGGGCGGGCCGTCGAGCGTCCAGACCGACAGGTTCCACTGTCGGAAAGTGCGTGCGTGCCTTTCGCCGTAGACGTGCCGCCGCGACGCCGCAGCGCGCCGCTGCTCCTGACGCGTGCCGCTGTTCTTGACGGCGGCGAAGCGCTGCAGCACGGCGGTGACCGCCTCGCGTTCGCGCGCGGGTGCATCGGATGCGACGATGGTGGCCAGCTCGAGTTCCGTCTCGCCGACACCGGGCGAGGGTTCGGCGCCGAGTGTGCGCAGGTAGGCGGCGAGCGCGCGCATGTCGCCGGCATCGAGCCGATAGCGCGGCATCAGCGGCTCGAGTTCCCGGCCGGCGGCATCGATGCCCCGCGTGATCGCGCGAGCGAGCGACTCGTCGTCATAGGCGGGCCGGGATCCCACGGTACTTCCACCCTGCCGCCCGCCGGGCCCAAACAGTGCGGGGCCGGTGACCGCGAGCGCCCGCCGGCCGCCTTCCGACACGCCGAGCCCGCTGCGCTTGTGGCAGCCGACGCAGGCAATCGTCGCGCCGGTAACCGCCACGTCGCCCTGCACCGTCGCCAAAACCGGCGTGCCCGCGTGGCCGACTCCTTCGAGATACAGCTGGCGACCGACCGTCACCGGGTCGGCCGGTGCGGACTGCGCCGCCGCAGCGACGTAACCCAGCAAGAGCGCCGCGAATCGGGCGCCGCGACAGGGTGAGTGGGCCGTCATCACGCGACGATCAGGTGACGTTCTTCTTCCAGATTTCCGCGAGCTGACTTGCGGAAGCCAGGCCCTCGACGCGCGTCCAGTGTTCGGCGCCGGCCGACCGGAACAGGGTAATCGCGGCATGATTGGTCTTGTTGCCGCGCCAGGCGGAGAACGCCTGTAGGACTTCGAGTACTTCCGCGCGCTCGCCGGTCAGGAATGTCCAGTCGGCCCCGAAGCGCCCCGCATAGGCGCGCAGCATTGTGGCCGTGTCGTAGTCCGGGTCTATGGAGATTGACACGAACATCGGCCTGGCCGGCTCCTGCACCAGCACGCGCTGCAGCTGGAGCATCGTCGCCGTCATGACCGGGCAGATTGTCGTGCACGACGTGTAGATGAAGTTGATCGCGATCGGCCGATCGCCGCCGAGCAGTGCGCGCAAGGCAACGGGCTCTCCGCGTTCGTCGGTGAGCACGATGTCGGGCACCGTGTACTCGGCGTCGCTGACCCGGTAGGTGGGAGCCGCCATCATGCCGCGGTGGGCGGCGTGCTCATCCGTGACCGCGTTGCCGCGATCCTCGCCCGGTGCCGGCGCCGAAAGGAAAAACTGTGCGGCCAGCGCGACGGCGCCCCACCGGATGCGACCGTGGCGACCAGCGGCGGGCGCGCCTGTGCGCTTGGCGTTCATTGCTGGCACTGTCGGTCCCGGCCGCGTTGCGGGCAATGCAGAATAGTCCCCCATCGGGCATACCGTATTGACCTACCTGTCGGGACACCCCGGCAACCGGTTCACTACGCTGATGTCGCTGCGCCCGGGGTCTGTTGCAATCCTGTCCGTCCTGGCAGTCGCGGCGGCGCCTGCGCTGGCGGACATCTATACGTTCACGGACGAGCAAGGCGTCGCGCACTTCACCAATGTGCCGGCGGACGCGCGCTACGAGGTGCTGCTGAAGAGCGCACCCGAAGTCACCGAAAGCGGCGCGCGGATCAGCCCGGTCATGCTCGCGCGCGCGGCGAAATATGACTCCATCATCGAATCGGCGGCCACGCACGCGTCCGTGCAGCCGGAATTGTTGCGCGCCGTGATCGTGGTCGAATCCGGGTTCGATCCGGATGCCATGTCGAGCAAAGGCGCGCGTGGCCTGATGCAGTTGATGCCGGCGACCGCGAAGGCCTACGGCGTGTCGGATGCCAACGATCCGGCCGACAACGTCCGCGCCGGCGCCCGCTACCTGCGCGACCTGATGAATCGCTACGAGGACGATCTCGAGCTCGCGCTTGCGGCCTACAACGCCGGTGAATCCGCCGTCGAACGCTATGGTCGCACGATCCCGCCATTCGAGGAGACGCGCCGCTACGTGCCGAAGGTCATGAAGGTCTACCGTGGGCTGATGGCGCTGGCCATCGAACTCTGAGTACAGCATTTCACCCAGCACGCCTACGTAGATTTTTCCGGCCGTGTACCAGATCAACGCCGCATTCAGGGCCGTTCCAATCCCGTACATTCCGAACTGAGAAATTATAGCGCCCGGGCTCACCAGCACGCGGGCGAGGTCAGGCTAGGGGATGACTGCGTTGGTGGACGACGCAAGGTCGAGCAAGCGCAAACTTTTTGCAGCTTGCGCGCAAGAGGAAACGAAGATGACCCTGCACACTGCATCCTGCTCGAGTCGCATCCGTTCCGTCGCGCTGCTCGCGAGTGTGTGGCTCGCAACATTGCCGCTGGCGACTGCCGCACTGGCCGCCCCGGGGACCGTCACTGTCACGGTCAAGTCGTCGGCCGCAGGCGCGGGCACGACCGACGTTGGCTTCCGCTGGTTGCTCGAGGAGGATTCGACCTGGGCGGTGGATCCGGATGCGCCGGATGCCGCGACCACTCTCGATACCCTGGCCCTGAATTTCCACAAGAGCCACATGAACGTCGTGGCGCAGGGGCATTCGGACTTGAATCCCGCCAGCATCCCGGTGCCGGATACGTCGAAGCGCTATTTCCTGTCAATCCTGCCCGATCAGCACGAACCGGGCACGGACCCGCTGGGCGGTCCATCGCGTGATTGCTCCGCCAGCGGCAGCTGCTATACGCAGGGCGGCCGCCAGGTCACGCCGCAACTGTTCGGCGCCCTGACGACGGCCAGTCTGACAATCACCCTTCCCGGCCAGCCGGTGCCTACGGCACAGATTTTTGCGCGCGCGTTCCAGGACAGCGCGCCGATCAATGGCATGTGGGACCTCGGCGAGGCGTCGTTGGGCGGCTGGACCGTGTTCATCTACGACATGGGCGGCCAGATGATGGCCGACACCTTTGGAAATCCGTTTGGCACCGTGTACGCAGCAAACGGCAGCGTCGTGAGGCTCGGCGACGGCACGCTGCACACGATGACCGCGGAGGAGGTTGCCGACCCGGCGCGCAATCCCTACGGCCTCGCGGTGGGCGAGTTGCTGATCAAGGGCCTCGCGCCCGGCAAGTACGGCGTGCAGATCGTGCCGCCGCAAGGGCAGACCGGCTGGCAGCAGACCTCGACGGTCGAGGGGACGCGCGGGATCGACGCCTGGGTCAAGGCCAACGAACCCCGCTACTTCGCGGAGTTCGGGCCGGCCGGCCACCATGTGGAGATCGGCTTCGTTAACCCGGAACCGGCCCTGAACGACTTCCCGCAGGCCGGTGAAGCCGGCTATCCGTTCACCGGCACCAATACGATCACCGGCCAGGTCCGCAATCTGCGCATGGCGCGCCCGCCCACGATCGCTTTTTCCACCGGTCACCCGTTGCCGGGCTGTCGCGTCGGCCTGAACGATGAAATCGGCACCCGCGGCCTTGCTGTCGTGACGTGCGACGAAGACAGCAACTTCAGCTTCAGCGGCCTGGCCGACGGCACCTACCAGGTCGTCTTCTTCGACCAGTATCTCGACACCATCATCGCGACCCAGGTCGTCACGCTTCCCGGTGGCGGCGCCATGGGCGACGTCGGGGCGTTCCGCTGGTTCGGTTCCCATGATCACTACGTGTTCAATGACTTGAACGCAAATGGCATCTGGGAGCCCGCGAGTGGCGAGAAGGGCATACCCGACCAGGCAATCAACCTGCGCTTCCGCGACGGCAGCATCTACAACTCCTCGACCACGGATACCGAGGGCTACCTGCCCTTCGACGAGCTGTTCCCGTTCTTCAGCTGGCTGGTGGCCGAAGTCGATTTCGCGCGCTTCAAGGCGACGGGAGTGCAGGTGACGGTCGATGGAGGCGGAGCGGTCGTCGACAACGCTTATGGCAGGGGCAAGCTCGCGCCGCAGCCGCAGAATCCTCCCGAATGCACGCCCGGATCCGATTGCCAGAGCCGGCTCGAGTTGCCGAACACCGACCCGTTCAATTTCGTCGGACCGCCGCTCGTCGAAGGCTACAACTCCTTCCTCGGCAGCACGCAGGTATTCGAATGGGGCAAGAAGGCCTGGGAGCCGGGCGAGAATGGCGGCATTTCGGGCGTCATTTACTACCAGACCACCCGCGCGGAGAATGACCCGCGCTTTGCGGCACCGGAAACCTGGGAACCCGGCATCCCGCGCGTGCAGGTCGCGCTGTACCGCGCGGACGCGACGGGGCGCATCTACCACAAGAATTTCAACGGCAGCCGTGGCCCGCTGAGCGAGCCGGGTACGCCCGCGGTCCTGGCGGACGTCGATAACCACCCGCTCGATAATTTCCCGGGCATCGAAGACATCGACCATCTCAACAACGGGCTATTCGACCTGGGCGATGCGCTGAAAGCGGTCCACAGCGACAGCTGGGACGATTCGAATCCGGAAAACTGCCCCGGAGATCCTGCCGACCCGTTCTATCAGGGCGGCAAGTGCTACGACGGCCTGAGGAACTTCAACCAGGTCCGGCCGGCGGTTTTCGACGGCGGATACGCCTTCGGCAGTCCGTTCGAGCCGGATGCGCTAAGCCCCGGGTATTACGTCGTGCAGGCCAGCACGCCGCGCGGGTCTGACGGCACCGACGTGTACGAGATCCAGCAGGAAGAAGACAAGAACGTCGACTTCGGCGACGTGATGGTGGTGTCGCCGCAGGCGTTGCCCCCGTACTGCGTGGGCGGCATCGCGACCGATGGTTCACTGACCGGCCTGCCCGCGCATGAGGCGGGCACGATCCTGACGACCTTCTCCACGCCCGAGGGTCCCATCGAAATCAACCCGGCCAACCAGGGCACGCGCCCGGGTTGCGACTTCCGCCTGGTGCAGCTGACCGATGGCAAGAATGCGGCGGTCGATTTCTTCATGTTCACCGACGTGCAGATCGCGGGGCACATCCAGGGATTCGTGCTGAACGACGCCGCCAACGAGTTCGACCCGAACGCGCCGACCTTCAGCGAAAAGCTGGCGCCCTCGTGGACCCCGGTCTCCGTGCGCGACTACGAAGGCAACGAGGTCTATCACACCTACACCGACAAGTGGGGCACGTACAACGCGATCGTACCGTCGACATTCCGGATCAACACGCCGATGCCGTCGGGCGTTTCGCCGAACATGCTGCAGGTCTGCCTGAACGCACCGACCACGCAGGACGCTGACGGCAACTGGATTCCGGAGCCGCGCCACAATCGGCAATATTCGCAATTCTGCTACACCCTGGACTTCAAGCCGGGGCAGACGACCTATCTCGACACGCCAGTGCTGCCGATCGCGGCCTTCGTCGGGCCGAGCAACTGGCAGCTCGACTGCGAGTACCCGAGCGGCACTCCGATCATCAACTTCGCCACCGTCGGCGCGGCTGGACCTTACGTCTCGGCGGCCGGTTCCCGCGAACTCGTGATCTACTCGATGGGCAACGTGGACGTTCTCGATCCGCTCGCCGACCGCGTCGATGCAACTGTCGGCGGCAGCAACAACAGCGTCCTGGTGTCGCGCGACTTCGGCTTTGGCGCTGCTGCCGGGCAGGTCTGGATCGGCAATACGCCCGTTCCGGCCGTCAACGTCACGCAGTGGACCAATGGCCAGATCACCGTTGACGTGCCCCCCGGCACGATCAGCGGCCAGTTGCGCATCCGTCGCGGCGATACCGGCAAGGAAACCGTGCACGGGCTCGCCGTGACGATCGACCAGACCGGCCAGCCGGCGACCGTCGTGCATGCGGTGCACGCGGGCGGCTCCATCCAGGCCGCGATCGATGCCGCCAATGCCGGCGACCTTGTCATGGTCGAGCCCGGCACCTACCTCGACATGCTGGTCATGACGAAGCCCATCCGCCTGCAGGGCTGGGGCGCTGCGTCGACGATCATCAATCCGGTGCAGTCGCCGACCGAAAAGCTGGCGCTGTGGCGCGATAAGCTCAACAGCCTGGTGAACTGCACGCAGCAGATCGGCTTGCTGCCGGGCCAGCCGAACAATGCGCAGAACTCTTCCGGACCCTGCGGCTACTCGCCGGGGACCGGGCTGTTCGCGGGCGAGGAAGGGGCCGGCATCCTGGTGGCGCCGCGTTCGGGCGTATTCGGCGGCGTGCTGGCCCGCATCGACGGCTTCACGATCACCGGCGCCGACCAGTCGGGCGGCATCATCGTCAATGGCTACGCGACCAACCTCGAGATCAGCAACAACATCGTCAGCAACAACCAGGGCCAGCGTGCCTCCGGCATCAGCATCGGCCAGCCGCTGGTGGTCAATCCCGTCACCCAGGTGGCAGTCGACGCGCAGAACGACGGCATCCGCATCCACCACAATCACGTCGCCCAGAACGGCGGGCTGTTCACGCCTGGTGCGGGCATTGGCCTGTACACCGGCGCCGACGACTATCAGGTTCATCGCAACTTTGTCTGCGGCAACTATTCGGGCGACAACGGCGCGGGCATCGCGCACTACGGCCTGAGCAATCGCGGCCGCATCTTCGAGAACAAGATCCTGTTCAACCAGGCGTTCGACCAGACGGTCCAGGACAGCGGTCATGGCGGCGGCATCCTGGTCGCGGGCTATGCGCCGGCCGCTGGCGGCAACGAAGTCGGCGCGGGCACGGGATTGAACGTCGAGCGCAACCTGATCCAGGGCAACAACGCCGGATCCGGCGAGGGCGGC
>JAABRB010000090.1 GCA_011391185.1 Betaproteobacteria bacterium | reverse complement strand
CACCATCATCCCGCCATCGGTCGTGGTGGTGGTGCTGGGCCCGGTCGCCAACGTCTCGGTCGGTGATCTGCTGGTCGGCATGATCTTCCCGGGTCTGATCATGGCCGGGCTGTACGTGCTCTATATTTTCCTGCTGTGCGTGTTTCGCCCGTCTGCCGGGCCGCGCATTCCGCCCGGACCGGACGACCCGCCGCTTATTGCGCGGCTACGGTTCACCGCGCATGCGCTGGTGCCGCCGCTCTGCATGATCTTCGCGGTGCTTGGGTCGATCATGCTCGGCTGGGCGGCACCCACCGAAGCGGCGGCGCTGGGCGCCCTTGGCGCGATACTGCTTACCCTGTTCTACCGGAAGTTCAGCCTGGCGATGCTGGCGGAGTCGGTGCTGAAGACCCTGCGCATCACATCGATGATCATGGCCATCCTGCTCGGCGGGACGATCTTCACCGGGGTCTTTTTCGCCGGAGGCGGCATTACGCTCACCAATCAGCTGGTCGCCTACCTCGACCTGCACGCCTGGGCGCTCCTGTTTCTGCTGCTCGGGCTCGCCTTTTTGGCGGGATTCGTGCTCGACTGGATCTCTATCCTCCTGATCTTCATTCCAATATTCATGCCGCTGGTGAAAGCGGCCGGATTCGATCCGGTCTGGTTCTGCATCCTCTTTCTGATCATCATCCAGACGAGCTACCTGACACCGCCGCTTGCGCCGGCGATCTTCTATCTGCGGGGCATCGCACCGCCGTCGATCACGCTGCTGGACATGTACAAGGGTGTCGTGCCCTTCATTTTGTTGCAGTTGATCACCCTGGTGATCATCATATTGTTCCCGCAAACCGTTCTGTGGCTGCCGACCAAGCTCCTCGGCTTCAACTGAACGGCAGGAGGAGGCCCATATTCCGGCAAACATGATTCCGGCCGATCGGCGTCCCGGATTCTCGATCGAGGTCGACGTCGTCGTCGCTGGGGGCGGTGCCGCCGGGGTCGCGGCGGCAGTGACTGCCGCGCGCCAAGATCTGGCTGTTCACGACGACGCGCCCAGGAGAGCTGCTGTGCAATTGCACGCGGATCATTGGACCGGATGCCCGCAAGCTGAACACGCTGCTGGCCGCCGATTTCACCGACGCGGAGACCGAAGGGCGTCGCCAGGTTCGCGAGTACGTCCGGTTCTTCCGCGATCACATCGCCGGCTGTGAGTCGAGCTGGGTAAACGACACCGGCATGCAGGTCGGCGTGCGGCAAACGCAGCAGGGGCGCGGCGTCGCGCTGCTCGGCAATGCCGACGTGACGTCCGGAACGAAGTTCGCCGACGGCATCGCCCGCTCACCGTGGCCGATCGAGCTGCACGCCGGCGCCAAGCCGCGCGTGGAATGGCTGCTGAACGACTGCTACGAGGTGCCCTTCGGATGCTTCGTGCCGGAGCGCGGCGAGGGCCCGCTCTTCGCCGGTCGCTGCCTGTCGACGCAACACGAAGCGGTCGCCTCGGCGCGCGTCACGGCGCAGTGCTTCTCCTATGGGCACGCAATCGGCCATGCCGCTGCAATGTGCATCGAGGCGCGCTGCGAGCCGCGCGGTCTGCGAGGCGTCGACGTGCGGCACCGCCTGAACGCGGACGGGGCGCGCTTGGGCGAGGCGCCGGTAGTCGCTTCGGCCTGAGAACCCACCCTGGTTCGCCGCCTCAGCGGCACCGGCGCCCGTCGATTGTGCGGCGCGATACGCGGATCGCGATCGGGCGCACTCCCCGGCCTTGACGTCGGTCAAACCCGGGCGAAAAAGCGGTTGACCCGGCCTGGTCGACGCGTAATATGTCAGTTACATACCAGAAGCACCGTTCGGGCGGCGCCCGGCTGCGGCGCCGTGCACCGGGCGCGGAGCCTGAGACGAGGACATCATGTCGGAAGCGATCGAAGCGATCAGGAACTGTGTGATCCGGGGCAAGCGGAACGAGGCCGTGGAGGAGACGCGTCGCGCGCTCGCGGCCGGTGTCGATCCAGGCGTGATCATGAAGGACGGCCTGATCGCCGCCATGTCCGAGGTCGGCCGGCGATATTCGAGCGGCGAGTTCTTCCTGCCGCAGATGATGATCGCGGCGCGCGCGATGACCGAGGTCGTCCCGGTGCTCAAGCCGCACCTGGTCGGCGCGGCGGCGGAGAAGCGCGGCAAGGCGGTGGTCGGCACGGTGGCCGGCGATTTCCACGACATCGGCAAGAACATCGTGAAGATGATGCTGGAGGGCGCCGGCTACGACGTGGTGGATCTCGGCGTGGACGTCGCGCCGGACAAGTTCGTCGAGGCGGTCGAGAGAGAGGCGCCGAACTTCGTCCTGATGAGCGCGCTGATCACGCTCACCATGGAGAGCATGCGGCGCACGATCGACGCGCTGAACGTGGCCGGTGTGCGCGCCCGGGTGAGGATAGGCGTGGGTGGTGCGCCGCTCACGCAGAAATTCGCCGACGAGATTGGCGCCGACTTCTACGGCGAGGACGCCTACGCGTGCGTTCAGACCTGCAACCAGCTTTTGCACTGAGCGTACCCGGGACCGGCGAGGAGAGCAATGATGACACCGAGAGAACGCGTGCTGACGGCGCTCCGGCGCGGTCAGCCCGATCAGGTGCCCTGGATCGAGAACGACATCGAGGAGGAGATCCAGACGAGGATCATGGGCGGGCGCACTGACTTCACCCCGGGCGAGCTCTGCCGCGCGCTCGGCATGGACGGGTTCGGCTACCACTTCCCGAGCGGGCAGCAGGCGAGCGACGGCCAGTCGATTCAGACCACCGGCACCACCGGCAAGGAAGCGTGGTACCGCCCGCAACGCATCACGTTCGATTTCGTGCCGCCCTGGATCGCCGACATGGGCACCGACGCGAAAACCGGGCGCACCTACGTCAAGCGGGGGCTCCTCACCGACCGCGAATCGCTCGCGCTCTTCGACAAGTTCCTGCCCGATCCGGACCACCCCGGGCGGTACGAGAAAGTTGCCGAGTGGCTCGCGAAGTACCGCGAGGATTTCGCCGTCTTCGCGCGGATCCGGCTCGGCAGCGCGAGCACGTTCGAGAGCATGGGGCTCGACGTCTTCTCGCTCATGATGTACGACGATCCCGATCTCGTGAAGGAGATTCATCGCCGGTTCTCGGAATGGTCGGCGCGCGTGGTGCAGAACCTGAACAAGCTCGATTTCGACTTCATCTGGGCGAACGACGATCACGCCGACAACAAGGCGCCCTGGATCAACATGGAAATGTGGGAGGAGTTCTTCAAGCCCTCCCAGCTGCTGGTCGCCAACGAGATCAGGAAGCCGTGGATCTTCCACAGTGACGGCAACCTCTTCCCGATCCTGGACGGGCTGCTGCAGCTCGGCATGAACGCGATCCACCCGGTGCAGCCTTCGGCGATGGACATCAATCAGCTGAAAGCGCAGTACGGCGACCGCGTTTGCATCGTTGGCAATATCGATCTCGATTACACCCTGCCGCGCGGCACCGAGGCCGAGGTCGACGCCGAAGTGAAGGACCGCATCGAGAAAGCGGGCAAGGGCGGGGGCTACATGATCTCGAGCGCGAACAGCATCACCGACTACTGCAGGATCGAGAACGTCTGGGCGATGTCGCGCGCCATCAAGAAATATGGCAAGTACTAGAGGCAATCGCGAGAGATCGCGCAATATGTTCTGCACGACAAAACCGGGTCGTACGAACAAGGGGGAGACTCCCCCTTGTATATCCCCGAACGAACAAGGGGCAAGCCCCTTGTGTATCCCCCGCCCTGCGGTGTCAGTGCGATTCGCGACTGCAGAGAGGGACCGCCGGGAGTTTTCGCCATGCTGATCGTCGCCGAACGGATCAATGCGTCGCGCAAGACGATTCGGGCGGCGCTCGAGGCGATGGACGCCGAAGCCATCCAGCGGGAGGCGCGCGCCCAGGACGCAGCGGGCGCCGACTACATCGACGTGAACGGCGGGACGTTCCCGGGGCGCGAGCCCGAGCTGCTCGCGTGGCTCGTGGAGACGGTGCAAGCGGTGACCGACAAGCCGCTGTGCCTCGACTCGCCGGATCCGGCCGCCCTGGCGGCGGCGCTGCCCAAGGTGACGACCCGGCCGCCGCTGATCAACTCTATCAACCTGGAGCGCGAGCGATTCGATCGCGTGCTCGCGCTTGCGCTCGAGCACCGGGCGAAGCTCATCGCGCTCTGCCAGGGCGAGGGTGTCCCGGCGGCGACCGCCGGGGAGAAGGTCGTGCTTGCGGCCGAACTCGTCGAGCGCCTCACGCGCGCCGGCTTCGCGCTCGACGACATCTACGTCGATCCGCTGGTGTTCCCGCTCGGCACCGACTCGCAGTCGGCGCAGGCGACGATCGAGGCGATCGGCGAGATCATGGCGCGCTTTCCTGGCGTGCACACCATCTGCGGCCTGACGAACGTGTCGCATGGGCTGCCGGCGCGCAAGCTCATCAACCGCACGTTCCTGGTTGCCGCAATGAGCCGCGGCATGGACGCGGCGATCGTGGATCCGACCGACGCGCAGCTCGTGTCCGCCATCCACGCGGCGCGCGCGGTGTTCGGGCGTGACGAGTACTGCATGGGATTGATCGAGGCGTTCCAGGAGGGGCGCCTCGCCGCCTGAGGAGCGTCTCTCGACGAAGCAGGGATTGCCATGCCGCGCGTGACCTTTCATCCCGATTCGCGCACGGTCGATGTCCGGCCGGGCGAGCGGCTGCTCACGGCGGCATGGAAGGCCGGGGTGGGGATCAAGTCGGTGTGCGGCGGACGCGGCAAGTGCGGCAGCTGCCTGGTGGAAGTGGACGCGACCGCAACCAGTCCCGATGCCCTGACGCCGCTGTCCGCCGAGGAGCAGGCGCTCCTCCCGACCGGCAGCGAGCATTCGGGTTTCCGGCTGGCGTGCCTCTGCGACATCAGCGCCGACGTGACGCTCTCGGTGCCGCCGGAGAGCCAGGCAGTGCGCAGCGCGCCGCGCAAGCCGTATACCGTCACGCATGTCGCGCCGCGCCCGATCGTCGCGCGGGTGCACGCGGACGTGCCGGGTCCGTATTCCGAGCCGCTGCTCCCGCTCGCCGACCGGTTGCAGGCGGCGATCGCGCGCGCTGCAGGCCGCAAGTCCGTCGAGCTGCCGGTCGAGGCGGTCGCCGAGTACTCCGCACGGCCCGGCTTCGACACCGTCCGGGAAGTGACGGCGACCCTGTTCCGGGAGCGCCGCGTCCTCGGTCTTCTGCCCGGGCGCGTAGATGCGCTCTACGGCGTCGCGATCGACATCGGCACTACGTCGATCGTTGCGTTCCTGTGCGACCTTGCCCGCGGCGAGATCGTCGGTATGCGCACTGCGGGCAATCCCCAGGCGATCTATGGCGAGGACGTCATCTCGCGCATGACGCACATCCAGAAGGATCCCGAGGCGCTCGCGGAGATGCGCGGCCTGCTCGTGGCGGAGCTCAACCGCCTGGTCGAGGAGACTGCGGGCGAAGCCGGAATCTCGCCGCTCGATATCGTGGACGCGGTGGCGGTCGGCAATCCGACGATGCAGCACATCCTGCTCGGGGTGAATCCGGAGCCGCTCGGACGCGGGCCCTACGTCCCGGTGTGGGCCGCGGGGGTGGAGATCGACGCCGGACAACTGGGGCTGCGCGTGCTGCCGCGCGCGCGGGTATTCGTCTTCCCGTCGATCGCCGGCTACATCGGGGGCGACACGCTCGCCGCCGTGCTGACGCGGGGTCCCGAGTTCTACCGCGGGACGCACCTGCTCGTCGACGTCGGCACGAACGGCGAGGTCGTCCTGGCGCACAACGGCGAGCTCACCGCGACCTCCTGCGCGACCGGTCCGGTCTACGAAGGCGCACACATTCGCTGTGGCGTGCGCGCGGCCGCAGGGGCGATCGAGCGGGTGTGGGTGGCACCGGGCGGTCGCGTTCGCTGGGCGGCGATCCGCGAAGAGAACGGCACGGGCGACCCGCGACCGGTCGGCCTGTGCGGCTCCGGCGTGATCTCGGGCGTCGCTGCGCTGGTGGCGAGTGGTTTGATCGGAGAAGATGGCGCGCTTGCCGACCCGGATCGACATCCGCAGTTGCGCGGCACCGCGCGCGGACGCGCCGAGGAACTCGTGCTCGTCACCGCGCCGTACGCGAGGACGGGGCGTGACATCGTCCTCACCCAGCAGGACGTGCGGAGCGTCCAGCTCGGCAAGTCGGCCCTGCGAGCGGGCATCGAGATCCTGCTCGCGGAACGGGGCGTCACCGAGATCGACCGGATCTATCTCGCCGGTACGTTCGGCAATCATCTGGAGCCGGATGACATCGTGAGAATCGGCCTGGTTCCGCCGGTGCCGGTCGAGCGCATTCGCTCGATCGGCAACGCCGCAGGCGACGGCGCGCGGATGGCGCTCTTCAACCGCAATCATCGCCGGCGCGCCGCAACGCTTGCCCGCAAGATACGGGTGCTCGAGCTGACGACGCGCGCGGACTTTCAGGACCTCTTCGTGACGCACACCGCACTCGCACCTTCGCCGGCGGCGTTCGAGACGGCCTAGGATGGAGAAGACGCGATGCTCGTGATGCGCAAATGGGCCGTACGGCACGCCGGGCTGCTCGAGCGCGCCTATCGGGCGCTCGCGCGGATCCTGCGCGCCATGCTGCCCGTGGCGCGCGCGATTGGCCTCGAGCGGCTCGAGCGGCCGATGGCGGGCGCCGAGCGTGTGATCAAGGGGTTCCTCTTCGACTGCAAGATGTGCGGCCGCTGCTCGCTGTCGGACACCGGCATGTCGTGCCCGATGAACTGCCCGAAGCAGGTGCGCAACGGGCCGTGTGGCGGCGTGCGCGCCGACGGCACCTGCGAGGTGCATCCGGACATGCGCTGCGTATGGGTCGAAGGTTGGCGCGGCAGCCAGCTGATGTCCGGGCGCGAGCTGTCCGCGGCACCGAATCCGCCGGTGGAGCACAACTTCGCGGGAAGCTCGAGCTGGTTGCGGTTGATAACCGGCGAGGACGCCAGTGGAGATCCGGTTCCGGCCGCGCTGCGCCCCGCTGCCAGTGCGCTGGGGCGGCTGCTGGCGACCGGCGCGTTCGTCGTCACGGCCGAGTTCGCGCCACCCGACTCCGCCGACCCGGCGGATGTGCAAGCGCGGCTCGCGCCATTCGCCGGAAGCGTCGACGCGCTGAATGTGACCGATGCGTCCGGCGCGAACTGCCACATGTCCAGCCTGGGCGTGTCGGTGCTCTTGCTGCAGGCCGGCTGCGAGCCGGTGATGCAGGTTTCCTGCCGCGACCGCAATCGCATCGCCATCCAGGGCGACATCCTCGGCGCCGCCGCGCTCGGCGTTCGCAACGTGGTCTGCCTGACCGGAGACAACGTCGCGAACGGCGACCATCCGGGCGCGAAGCACGTGGGCGATCTTGACGCGGTTTCGCTGCTCGCGACCGTGCGCACGATGCGCGACGAGGGGCGTTATCTTTCGGGGCGCAAGCTCGCGGCGGCGCCATGCCTCTTCCTCGGCGCTGCCGACAATCCCTTTGCCCCGCCGTTGGACGCCCGCGTGGTGCGGTTGCAGAAGAAGATCGCGGCGGGCGCGCAATTCGTCCAG
Source organism: Betaproteobacteria bacterium (assembly GCA_011391185.1). The sequence goes on along the minus strand of JAABRB010000090.1, from coordinate 3,066 downwards.
ACGCAGTATTGCTTCGATCTCGAACGGCTGCAGCTGTACATGGAGAAGATTCGCGATGCGGGGCTGCACGAGCAGGTGCGCATCCTGGTCGGCGTCGGGCCGGTCGGGTCCGCCAAGATTGCGCGCTGGCTGCGCACCAAGGTGCCCGGCGTGCACATCCCGGACGCAATCGTGGCCCGGCTCGAGCGCGCTGCCGACCCGCGCGAGGAGGGCCGGCGCATCTGCATCGAGCTGATCCGGCAGATCCGGGAGATCCCTGGCGTTTCCGGCGTGCACGTCATGGCGGCGAAGCAGGAGCTGCTCGTGCCGTCAATCGTCGCCGAGTCGGGTGTCCTGAGCGGTCGGACGCCGTTATTTTCCGGCGGGCAGCGGGCGCTCGCCGCCCTCGTCTAGGCACGACGAGATGGACTCCGGACCGTCCGCCCGCCCGACCGTGGTGATTTCCTGCAGTGTGCTCGAGGATCTCCTCGGCAAGCGCCTTCCGGACGACGTGCCCGCCGTCTGGCTGGACATCATGCTGCACAACACACCGAAGAAGCTCACCGCGGCGCTGCAGATGCGCATCGACGCGATCTGCAAACCGAGCACCGTGATCATCGGTTACGGACTCTGCGGTAACGGCCTTGTCGGCGTGAAATCTGGGCCGCACACGCTGATCATCCCGCGCACGCACGATTGCGTGGCAATCTTTCTCGGCTCGCACCAGCGCTACGTGCAGCGGTTTTTCGCCAGCCCCAATACCTACTATCTGACCAAGGGATGGATCGACGCCCGGGACGAACCGCTCGCCGACTATCACGATTACGTCGCGCAGTTCGACGCGGAGACCGCCGAATACCTCTTCGAGATGAAGTACAAGCACTATCGCAAGATCTGCCTGGTGGGTTTTTCGCAGGAGGAGCTCGATGCCTGCCGGGAGCGGGCGCAAGCGGTCGCCGAGTTCATGGACCGGCGGTTCGGTGGCGTGGTCTGCGAGGAAACCCTCGGCTCGACCGCGTTGATCGAGGGACTGGTCCGGATGCCAGGACGGCTGGTCGGGGCGAGGGAGAACGCCGTGGACGACGAGTTCGTCGTGATCGACCCGGGCGGCGAGATCACGATGGATCTCTTCATGGAGAGCGGGGAGCCTGCGCCGCAGCTCATGGCGCGTTCCGGTAAGGCGGGCTGAACGCAACAGTAGCTTCGCAGGACGGAGCGCGCTACGCTACCGCGGAAGATGGCGCGCCGGATCACGCAAATGACCGCGCAACCCAAGGAGACATGACATGACGCCCGAGCAAGTGCTTTCATATTCGCCGCGCGTGCTCACCCAGTCACAGCGCGAGTTCTACTTCACCGAAGGCTACCTGCTGCTCGAAAAGGTCCTGCCGGACGAATGGATCCAGCGCCTGCGTGCAGCGACCGACGAGCTGATCGAGCGCAGCCGGAAGGTGACCAAGTCCGATGCGGTCTGGGATCTCGAGCCCGGCCATCGGTCCGACGCGCCGCGCCTGCGTCGGGTGTCGGCCCCGGTCGACCAGCATCCCGCCTACTGGGACTACATCTCGCAGTCGCTCGTCGGCGACATCGTGGCCGATCTCGTCGGGCCGGACGTCAAGTTCCACCATTCGAAGGTGAACTTCAAGTGGGCGCAGGGCGGCGAAGAGGTGAAGTGGCACTACGACATCTCGTTCTGGCCGCACACGAACTACTCGCCGCTCACGGTCGGGACCTACCTGTACGACTGCGGAACGGACCAGGGACCTCTGCAGGTCCTGCCGAGGAGCCACCTGATCGATCCGATGCCGACGCAGTACGATCACGACGGCAAGTGGATCGGCTGCCTGCGCGACGAGGATTCGGCCAGGCTCGACACCTCGAAAGCGGTGGCGCTGCCCGGCTTGGCCGGCTCGCTCACGCTGCACAACTGCCGGACGCTGCACTACTCCGCACGCAACCTGTCGGATCTCGGGCGGCCGCTGCTGCTGTACACATTGAGCTCTGCAGACGCACTCCCCTACACGGTTAACCCGATCCGCTCGTCGAAGGACCAGGCGATCATCCGCGGCAAGCGTGCGGAGTGGGCGCATCACGACCCGGTCCCCTGTCTCATGCCGCCCGACTGGTCGGGCGGCTATACGTCGATTTTCGCCCTGCAGCAGAAGGAGGATCGCGCTGCCGCGTGACCCGGCTGCAGAGGGGTCGCTGCGCGGTAGCGCAGCGACCTCGCTCGATGCGTCGCTCGTTCAACTCGGCATCGTACGTGCGGGCGAGCCGCTGGCGATCGAAGCGCTCGCCGGCGGCGTCTCATCGGACATCGTCCGCGTCGACGCGGGTGGGCGCATTTTCTGCGTCAAGCGTGCGCTTGCGAAGCTGAAAGTTGCCGCCGACTGGCGCGCGCCGGTCGAGCGCAACCACGCCGAAGCCGAGTGGATGCGCGTGGTCGCGGAGATCGTACCTGGCGCGGTTCCGCGCCTGCTGGCGGAGGATCCCGCTGCAGGGCTGTTCGCGATGGACTATCTCGCTCCCGCGAGTCACCCCGTGTGGAAGGAGCAATTGCGCGACGGCGCGATCGATGTTTCGTTTTCCGCAGAGGTCGGCAGGCGTGTCGCCCGCATCCACGCGGCGACCGCGCGCCGGCAGGACATTGCGGCGCGGTTCGCGAACGACCACATCTTCTACCCGATTCGACTGGAGGCGTATCTGGTCGCGGCCGCGGGAAAGCACTCCGACGTGCGTAACGCGCTGCTTGCGCTCGTCGAGACGACGCGGGTGACGAAGCTCGCGCTCGTGCATGGCGACGTGAGCCCGAAGAACATCCTTGCCGGGCCGGCGGGTCCGGTCTTCCTCGATGCCGAGTGCGCCGTATACGGCGACCCCGCGTTCGACCTGGCGTTCTGCCTCAAGCACCTGCTGCTGAAATGCCTCTGGCGGCCGTCGTGGAAGAATCGGTATCTCGAGTGCTTCGCCGCGCTCAGCGAAGCCTATCTTGCGGGAGTTGCCTGGGAGCCCCGCGATGTCATGGAGGCGCGCACCGCTGCACTGCTGCCCGGCCTGTTTCTTGCACGGGTGGACGGCAAGTCGCCC
>JAABRB010000089.1 GCA_011391185.1 Betaproteobacteria bacterium | reverse complement strand
GTGCCCTGCGCTTCGATCGCGGCGGCGAGCGGCGCCGAAATCAGCCAGGCCAGCACCGCCTGCATGCCGAATACAAGATACAGGCTCTTCCAGGCGAAGCCGGGCTCGTTGCGCGCGCGGATTGCGCGGTAGCGGTGATCCTCGGGCGCGTTCCAGTTGCGCAGCGCCAGATGGATCGCGAGTCGGAGCGACCAGATCGCCACGACCACGAGCACCAACAGCGCGCGCCCCCCCTGCCCCAGGTCGACGGCCGCATAGGCGGCGGCGCCCGCGAGGAAGAACAGCGACCAGAAAATATCCACCAGCCCGGCATTGCGCCGTGCCGTGGCCATCACCCACGCGACCAGCCCCAGGCCGAGAAGCACGGGCAGCGCAGCGAGCCAGAGTGTGGCGACGTCCATCATCGCGCGTACCCGTCGAGCCGTCGCGCCGCGCTCAGAAGCGCCGGGGTGAGGATCGCCCAGCCGATGGCGAGCGCGACGAGTGCGGCACCGGTGGCGCCGAACTCGAGCGCGCCCAGCCGTGCACCGGCGTAATACGCCGCCGGGCCACCGATCGCGCCGAGCAGCGCGGCAATCAGGAGGTGTGGACGCAGCGAGCGCAGCGAGACATTGAGCGTGGTGGCGAAGACCACCCACAGCGCGACCATCCAGTAGGGCGCCATACCCTCGACGAGCACGCCGGACTCGAAACGTACCCAGCCCGCCTGGACGAGGAGCGTCTCGAATACCGCACCGACCGCGGCGGCGACGGCGAGCAGTACGAGCTCGCGCCGCGGCTGCGTCGCGCGGGCGAGGTGCCAACCCACGACGAGCGCGGCGACGAGTACGCCGATCCAGGGCAGACCCTGCGCCGCGCCCAGCACGCAAGCGAACCAGCCCACCTGAAACAGCGATACGTTGACAGCAAGAGACATGCGATCCACCGGAGAAGCAATTGCGTGCGAGGGCCTAGCTGGCCGGGCGCTCGAACAGGTAGTGGCTCACCCACCATTCCTGCCCGTCCCGGAAGCCGAAGAGCTCGGCACAGGCCAGGAAGAAGATCCGCCAGCGCTGCAACCACTGGGCGGCGCTGGCGTCGCCGTAGGTCGCTGCGAGCACGGGCAGAATCTGCGCGCGGCGGGCGTCCACGTTCGCGAGCCACGCGTTCGCGGTCCGCTCGTAGTGCCGGCCGTCCCACCGCCAGCGCTGCACAATTCGAAGTTGCTCCTGGAAGCGCAGCGCGAGCTCGTCGCTCGGCATCATGCCGCCGGAGAAGAAGTGGCGGCTCATCCAGTCCGACGGCCCGCTGTCCACGAAAGCGTATGGCGTGGCACGGTGACAAAAGACGTGCATGAAGAAGCGCCCGCCCGGCCGCAGCCACTGTTGCACGCGGGCGAACAGCGCGTTCCAGTTGCGCATGTGCTCGAACATCTCGACTGACACGACCCGGTCGAAGTGCCGCTCGGAGTCGAAGTGGTTCATGTCCGCCGTGATCACCTCGACATTGCCGAGGCCGCGGCGTTGTGCCTCGCCGAGGATCCAGGTGCGCTGCGAGTGCGAGTTGGAGACCGCCTGGATGCGGCTGCCCGGGTAGTGCTGTGCCATCCACAGGGTGAGCGAGCCCCAGCCGCAGCCGAGCTCGAGCACGTCCTGGCCGTCTGCGAGCCCGGCATGCTTACAGGTCAAGGCAAGCGCTGCGGCCTCGGCCTGGGCGAGATCGGTCCCGCCCGGCGGCCACCACGCGCAGCTGTACTTGCGGTGCGGCCCAAGCGCGAGCGCATAGAATTCCGCGGGCACCTCGTAGTGCTGCTCGTTCGCAACATGCGGAACGAGAGCGATCTCCGCGGCGTTCATCGCGCCGACGAAGCGCTCGGTGGCCCGCGCTGCAGCCTCGCAGTCGCCGGACTGGATTTCGCGCAAGCGCTGCTCGCACAGTCGCCGGATGCCGCGACGGATCACCGCGTCCGGCACCAGGCCCTGCTCGACCCAATCGATCGCCACCTTCGCTGCCATGCTCATTTTCCACTTCCTTTCTGTTCGAGTGCCGCCTTGATCAGACGTACGCCGTCCTGGAGCTCGACCCCGAGGGGGGTAGCGCCGGCGGCGGAGATTGCTTTGCGGTGGCGCACTGCCGTGGCGCCGCCGACGAACACCGGCACGCCGCAATGGCGCACCAGCTTGGGCAGATCGCGCTCCAGCAGACCTGGCGCGGGGTCGACCGACGACGAAATCGCCACCGCCTCGCCCTTTGAGCGGCGCTGAGCGATCGCGAGGTCTGCCAATGGTGTGTCGGCGCCCAGCAGCACCGTACGCAGGCCCGCCGCATTGGCCTGGAGCGCGAACAACATCAGGCCGATCTCGTGCTGCTCGCCAGGCGCGCAGGCCGCCACCAGTCGCGGCCCCGTCGTATAACGCGTGACGTGCTGCAGGCGCGAACCCAGCTTGCTGCGCAGGTAGAAGCCGAAGAAATGCTCTTCCGCGATCGCCCCCGAGAGGTCGCGCCACCGGTCCCCGAGGTCGCGCAGCAGAGGCATGAGCAGCCGATGGGTGACGCGCTCCACCGGATGCAACGAGAGCGCTTCATCGTAGGTCCGGTCGAGCTCCATATCGTCGAATCGCGTGACCGCGGCCGCCATGGAATCGATGTAGGCGCGCCAGGGCCCATCGCCGTGCGGCCTGTCGCCTGCCGCGGGCTCTGCGTCGAGGAGCACGCGGACGCGACTGATCGGCACGCCTCGCTCGACCAGGGCGAGCACGCGCCGGATCAATTCCAGATGCGAGTGCGTGTACAGGCGGTGTCCCTTGGGCGTGCGCAGGGGCTGGATGAGGCCGTAGCGGCGCTCCCAGGCACGTAACGTCACCGCGTTCACCCCGGTCAGGGAGGCGATGGTGCGGATGGGGAGCTCGTCGCCCCCGGACCGGTTCGCCGAGTTGTGAGGACCGTTCGACATAAGATGTACAAATACTATATACTCCCTCTTGTTCTGTCAATTAATACTTCTACATGACTTATACATTACTTCTACATCCGGCGGCGGATCACGCGCTGGTCTGGTTTCGCCGCGACCTGCGCGACTTCGATCACGCGGCGCTGCGTGCGGCGCTCGGGTCGCACCGCGCGGTGCATTGCGCGTTCGTCTTCGATACCGAGATCCTGGGTGCCCTCGCCTCGCGCGCCGACCGGCGCCTAACGTTCATCTGGGACAGCGTGCGCGAGCTAAAGGCCGCGCTCGAGTCCCGGGGCGGCGGCCTGCACGTTCTGCACGGGCGCGCGCATGAAGAGATCCCGCGGCTCGCGGCTCGCCTCGGCGTCGGTGCCGTGTACGCCAACCGCGACTACGAGCCCCTCGCCATCGCGCGCGATGCGGAGGCGGCGGAGCGGCTCCGCGCGGCGGGAATCGACTTCCGCACGCGCAAGGACCAGGTGATCTTCGAGCTGGACGAGGTACGGACGCGGTCCGGCGGACGATTCTCGGTGTTTACGCCCTACAAGAAAGCGTGGCTCGCCAAGCTCGCGCCTCGGGACGCTGCCCCCCACGACGTCGGAAAGCTGGCCTCGCGCCTCGCACCCGCCGAAGGACCCATGCCGGCGCTCGCGACGCTCGGTTTCGAGCGCACGCAATCCGTGCTTCCGGCCGGGATGTCGGGGGGCTCGAAGCAATGGAGCGCGTTTCGCAAGCATCTTGCCAGCTACGCTGCGCGGCGCGACTATCCGGCGTTGGAGGCGACGTCACGGCTCTCCGTCCACCTGCGTTTCGGCACGGTCTCGATTCGCGAGCTGGTGCGCCACGCACGCGGCTTGCGCAGCGCCGGGGCGAAAATCTGGCTATCCGAGCTCGTCTGGCGCGAGTTCTATCAGGCGATCCTCGCCGCGCGTCCCGATGTCGTCGATCACGCCTTTCGCCGCGAGTACGATGCGCTCGCATGGGAGAACGACGCCGACGCCTGGCGAGCGTGGTGCGAAGGACGCACGGGATATCCGCTGGTGGACGCGGCGATGCGCGAGCTGAGCGCTACCGGCGTGATGCATAACCGGCTGCGCATGGTCACGGCATCGTTCCTGGTCAAGGATCTGGGCATCGACTGGCGCAGGGGCGAGCGCCATTTCGCGGAGAAGCTGCTTGACTACGACCTCGCGGCGAACAACGGCGGCTGGCAATGGTCGGCCTCCACCGGCTGTGACGCGCAACCCTGGTTTCGCATCTTCAATCCGGTGGTGCAATCGCAGCGATTCGATCCGCAGGGCGCGTACATCCGGCGCTGGGTGCCGGAGCTTGCACGCGTGCCGGACGCCGCGGTGCATGCACCCTGGGAGCTTAAGGTGCCCGGGCAGCAGGCGGCCGGCTGCCTGATCGGCCGCGACTACCCGGCGCCGATCTTGCGCCACGACGAGGCACGCCGGCGCACGCTCGCGCGCTACCGCGCGGTGCGCGCGAGATGACACGGGACGACAAAGCCCGCGTGCGCTGACTTTTCCTTATCTCGTGGCGGAGCGCGTGGTCGCCAAGCGCACGTCGTCAATAGGGTAACGCCGAGGCGGACGGCACCGACGAACGCTATCCATGAAGCAGATGTCGAGCCAGTAGCATCTACATGTCCCGTCGGCCGTCGGCAATGGCAGGATGTACACGCGCGGGCGAAAGCCGCCTGGGCGCGGCAGATCCACAAGGTCTACGAGGCCGATTCTCTGCAATGTCCAAAGTGCAAGGGGCCGATGCGCATCATCGCGCTTGAATCGACAATCCGGGCGTGGTGCGGCGCATCCTCGAGCACCTGGGACGCTGGGCGCCCGAGGCGAGCGAGCGCGGCCCGCCCGTGCCGCACCCCGAGTGGCCGGCGAACGCCCTCATGCCTCTCACCTACCACGCACGCCCCGACCTCGCGTCGCGCGACGCGAGGGCCAAGGCTTGCACGCCTTGGCCCTCGCCCTCTAGCGTTGCATCGCGCCGGGCAGGATTCTGGCCGTTTGACCGAACCAGCGTTGCGAATCGGGTGAGCAGCGTGGCGGAATGCCCCCACGCACAAACACCGGAAGCTCCCCAATCGACTCACCACCACGGCGAGCGCCCCGACGCGCGAATCGGGTGAGATCGATTGGCCTATCGCTTTTTCCCCTTCCTTGAAAAGGAGGGGACAATTCGCTCCACTCTTTCAGCGAGGAGGCTGGCATGCCCGTTCATCCCGGACGACGAATCGGCAGGACTGCGACGATGTTGATTGCGAACGCGGCGATGATGCTCGTTGCCGGATACACGCACGCGCAAGCGAAAGAGCAGTTCGTTCCCATCAATTTCTTCTGGGTCGGACCGTACGCGTCCAGCGGAACCGGGACCGGGGGCGGGATGATCGACTACTTCACGATGCTGAACAACCGCGACGGCGGCATCAACGGCGTCAGGATCACCTGGGAAAAATGCGAAACGGAATACAACACCGCGCGCGGTATCGAATGCTACGAGCGCTCGAAGGGCGGGGGCCCGACCGGCGCGACGATGATCCATCCGGCCTCGACGGCGATCGCCTACGCACTCATCGACAAGGGCACCGCGGACAGGATTCCGATTGTCTCGGTCGGGTACGGGCGCACGGACGCCTCGGACGGACGGGTATTCCCGTACGTCTTTCCCCTCATCACCAATTACTGGAGCCAGAACACCGCGAAGATCCGGTTCATTGGAATGAAGGAAGGCGGAATGGACAAGCTCCGGGGCAAGAAAATCGTGAACCTCTATCACGACTCCGCCTACGGCAAGGAGACCATCCCGATACTCGAGGCCCAGGCAAAACGCTACGGCTTCCAGGTCATCAACATCCCGGTGCCCCATCCCGGGAACGAGCAGCAGTCGCAGTGGCTGCAGATCCGCCAGATCCGTCCCGACTGGGTGATCCTGCGCGGCTTTGGCGTAATGAATCCGACTGCGCTCAAGAACGCGGCGCGAGTCAATTTTCCGCGGGACCGCATCGTCGGTGTGTGGTGGGCAGGCGCGGAAGAGGACACCATCCCCGCGGGCAGCGCCGCGAAGGGATACATCGCGGCCGGCTTCAATGTCGGCGGAAGCGACTATCCGATCATCCAGGACATCCTGAAATATGTGTACGGCAAGGGCCAGGGCGAAATGGAGGACAAGGGACGCATCGGCTCGATCTACTACAACCGTGGCGTGGTGCTGGGCATCATCACCGCCGAGGCGATTCGCACTGCACAGGAAAAGTTCGGCAAGGGCAAATCGATGAACGGCGAGCAGATCCAGTGGGCGCTCGAGCACCTGAACGTCGACGCGGCGCGCCTGAAGACCATGGGCGCGACCGGCTTCATGCAACCGCTCAAGACGAGCTGCTTTGACCACGAGGGCGGTGGTCAGGTGAAGTTTCTGCAGTGGGACGGCGCGAAATGGGTCCCCATCACTGACTGGATCGCCTCGGACCAGGCGATGGTGCGGCCGATGATCGAGGCGTCGGCCGCGCGCTACGCCAAGGAGAAGGGCATCACGCCGCGCGACTGCCCGACGCGCTGACGCGCGCGCGGCCCTAGTCCGACGCGATTCGGCGCGACAGATCCGAAAATGACTGCCCGCTCGCAAGCAATGTGTCGAAATACGCGATCGTCTTCTTGAGCCCATCGTCGAGCGACGTGCTCGGAACCCAGCCGAGCGCCGCCTTGGCGCGGGAAAGGTCGGGCTGACGCTGTCTCGGATCGTCCTCCGGCAGGGGGTGATGCTCGAGCACCGAGCGCGAGCCGGTCAGGCTGATCACCCTGTCAGCCAGTTGCCGCACCGTGATCTCGCTCGCGTTGCCGAGATTGATCGGCCCGGTGACCTCATCGGGAGTCGCCATCAGCCGCTCGAGCCCGTCGACGAGATCGTCCACGAAGCAGAAGGAGCGCGTCTGGCTGCCATCGCCGTAGAGGGTGATCGGCTCGTGCCGCAACGCCTGAACGATGAAATTCGAGACGACGCGGCCGTCGTTGACGTGCATGCGCGGACCATACGTGTTGAAGATTCGCGCCACCTTGATGCTCATGCGGTGCTGGCGGCGGTAATCGAAGAACAGCGTCTCCGCACAGCGCTTGCCTTCGTCGTAGCAGGATCGCACGCCGATCGGATTCACCCGGCCCCAGTACTCCTCGGGCTGCGGATGCACCTCGGGATCTCCATACACTTCGCTGGTCGACGCCTGCAGGATGGGCGCACGCACGCGCTTGGCGAGGCCGAGCATGTTGATCGCTCCGTGCACGGAAGTCTTGGTCGTCTGCACCGGATCGAACTGGTAGTGCACCGGCGCGGCCGGGCACGCAAGGTTGTAGATCTCGTCGACTTCCACGTACAGAGGGAAAGTGACGTCGTGCCGCAGCAGCTCGAAATTGCGGTCATCGAGGAAGCCCGCGATGTTCTGCTTGCTCCCGGTGTAGAAGTTGTCGACGCACAGCACGTCGTGCCCGTGCGCGAGGAGCTGCTCGCACAGGTGCGAGCCGATGAATCCGGCGCCGCCGGTGATCAGAATCCGTTTCATGAGCGATCGTCCGCCTGGCCGTGTTCAGTCTTCCGGGATCAGCACGTACTCGCGTCCGCCCCAGCGCACCGGACGCCGTCCCGCGAGATCCGCCGCGCCCTGCCAGAGCACGCGAGCGACGAACGCCGCGCCCACCGGGCTCCACGCAACGTCCCGCGCCCGCGCCCCGCAGGCACGATAAACCATCGCGAGCGCCGTGGCCTGCGCCGCGACGCCCCATGCGACCACGGCCGCCGCCCCGAGCAGCATCGCGCCGCCGAACTGCGCCGCCACAATGAACGCGCCGATCAGAACGATGGGTGTGCCGACGCCCAGCAACAGGACGAGCAGCGCCTTTTCACGGAGCCGCTTGACGCGCCGCCGACTCGCCTCGATGAAAATCCGCTTCCAGCCCTCATGCAGCGCGGCAAACGAGGAATACATGTGGACCTCGAGCATATCCGCGGCCATCGCCAGCCCGACCCGCGCGCCGCTCGCGTCGACCAGCCGCGCAAACGCAATGTCCTCCAGCAGATCGTGCTTCGTGGCGGCGTGGCCGCCAATGCCCTCGTAGACGCCGCGCTCGAACAGCAGAAACTGCCCGTTCGCGAACGGGCGCCGGCGGTATTCGCGGTTGACCTTGTCGATCGGATACATCTGCATCAGCGTCATTGCCGCGATCGGCTGCACGGCGCGCTCGTACCAGGTGACGGCGACGACCCGCGGGAGCAGCGACAGCAGCCCGCGTCGGTCCCGGCGCAGCAACCCGAAGGCAGCCCGCACGAGCGCAGGATCGAATCGCACGTCGGCATCCGTGAAGAGCAGATACTGCCCCTTGGCGACCTCGGCGCCGGCACGTGCCGCATTGCACTTCCCGGCCCAGTCGGGCGGGCACGCGGCGTTCTCGATGATCCGCAGGCGCGCATCGCGTGCGGCCAACGGGCGCAGCCGCTCGAGCGTGCGATCGCTGCAGCGATCCAGGACGACCACGACCTCGAGCGCAGGGTAGTCGCTCGCGAGCAGGCTCGTCACGCAGGCCGTGATGACGCGCTCCTCGTTGTGGGCGGGCACGACGACCGATATCAGCGGCCAGCCATCGCGGGGAGGCGACTCCGCGAGCCCGTCGCGTACCCGGGGGGCGTGCGAAAGCATGCGGACGATCCGGACGATGACAAAAGTGTGGAAGAGCGCGACCGATGCGCCGCAGGCGATGAGCATCCAGCCCAGATACTGGACCATCGAGAAGACTGCCGAATCCACCTTTGCAAGTTTAGCCGAACGACCCGACAGCCGGGCACCGTCGATTCGGATGGCACAAGGGCGCTGCCCGGATGCGGGCCGGAGGACGTTCTGCACGTCGGACCGCCGGGACGCTCGGCTACAATGACCGATCCGTACCGCGACCCGTCCGCTCATGCCTGCCATCAAGTCCACTCTGAACGCCCGTTCCGCGGAATTCCGCGAGAATCACTCAGCGATGGGCCGGCTCGTCGCCGACCTGCGCGAGCGGGTGGCCGAGGTGTCGCTGGGCGGCGGCGAAGCGGCGCGCGCGCGGCATGTCGCGCGCGGCAAGCTCTTGCCGCGCGAGCGCGTCCGCACCCTGCTCGATCCCGGGTCGCCGTTTCTCGAGCTCTCGCAGCTCGCGGCCTACGGCATGTACGACAACGACGCGCCGTGCAGCGGCGTGATCACGGGCATCGGCCGCGTGTCGGGGCGCGAGTGCATGATCGTGGTGAACGACGCGACCGTGAAGGGCGGCACGTACTTCCCGATGACGGTGAAGAAGCACGTCCGCGCACAGGAGATTGCCGCACAGAACCGCTTGCCCTGCATCTATCTCGTGGACTCGGGGGGCGCGAACCTGCCCACCTGGGACGAAGTGTTTCCCGACCGCGAGCACTTCGGCCGGATCTTCTACAACCAGGCGAACATGTCCGCGGCGGGCATCCCCCAGATCGCGGTGGTGATGGGCTCGTGCACGGCGGGCGGCGCCTACGTGCCGGCAATGAGCGACGAGGCCGTGATCGTGAAGGAGCAGGGCACGATCTTCCTCGGCGGGCCGCCGCTGGTGAAGGCGGCCACCGGCGAAGTGGTGAGCCCCGAGGAGCTCGGCGGGGCCGACGTGCACACGCGCATCTCGGGCGTCGCGGACCACTTCGCGATGAACGACGCGCACGCGCTCACCATCGCGCGGCGGATCGTTTCGCACCTGAACACCAAGAAGGACGTCGGGCTCGACGTGGCACCGCCGCGCGAACCGCTCTACGCGCCCGAAGAGCTCGGCGGCGTGATTCCGAACGACAACCGCAAGCCCTACGACGTGCGCGAGGTCATCGCGCGCGTCGTGGACGCGAGCGAGCTGGACGAATTCAAGGCGCGTTTCGCCACCACGATCGTGACGGGCTTCGCGCGCATTCACGGCTACCCGGTCGGCATCGTCGCCAACAACGGTATCCTCTTCTCCGAGTCGGCGATGAAGGCGGCGCACTTCATCGAGCTCTGCAGCCAGCGCGGCATTCCGCTCGTGTTCCTGCAGAACATCACCGGGTTCATGGTCGGCAGGAAGGTCGAGAACTCCGGCATCGCCAAGGACGGCGCGAAGATGGTCACCGCGGTCGCCTGCGCGCGGGTGCCGAAGTTCACGGTGATCATCGGCGGCTCCTACGGCGCCGGCAACTACGCGATGTGCGGGCGCGCCTACAGCCCGCGCTTCCTGTGGATGTGGCCGAACGCACGCGTGTCGGTGATGGGCGGACAGCAGGCCGCCTCGGTGCTTGCCACAGTGAAGCGCGACGCAATCGAAGCAAACGGTGGCACCTGGTCGCGCCAGGAGGAGGAGTCGTTCAAGCAGCCGATCCTCGATCAGTACGACCGCCAGGGTCACCCCTACTACGCGACGGCGCGCCTCTGGGACGACGGCGTGATCGCTCCCGAGGACACGCGCCGCGTGCTCGGACTCGCAATCTCGGCCGCGCTCAACGCACCCGTCGAGGACACGCGTTTCGGCGTGTTCCGGATGTAACCGCTTTCAGGAGAGCCCCCACGTGCGTCGATTCCTATTGATCGTCCTCGCCGGCCTGCTGCTGCCGACCTTCGCCGGCGCACAAAACCAGGCGCCGCTCCTCAACCCGATCGCGAACCCCGGTGCGCCCTGGCCATTTGTGGGATTCGTCGTCAACGCACCTGGACTCGACG
>JAABRB010000088.1 GCA_011391185.1 Betaproteobacteria bacterium | reverse complement strand
GGATTGACGGCGCGGTGCCGCCGCCGATCGGGCCGTTGCCGATGGTGTCACAACTCGCGAAAAGGGGAAACTTTTCGCAGGGCGAAGCCGCATTGAGTTTGCTCTCTCCGGCGCGTATCCTGCTCCGGGTAGGCTCGTGCTCGCCCGTGACGTCTGTGACCCTTGTAAAAATGGCGCCCAACCCGACAATTCATCGATGTCGCGAGGCCGCTGCGCAGCGGCCGGGCTGGCTATCCCGGATCACGATGACGCTGCTCGGGGCCGTGCTTCTCGCGCTGCCCGCGCTCTCGCCTGCCGCGAAAGGCGATGCCAAAGACGTTGCCAGCAGGAAGGTCATCGTGCTCACCGTGAACGGGGCGATTGCCCCCGCGACTGCGGACTATCTCGCGCGCGGCATCCGGCGCGCGCCCGAACGCGGCGCGGTCCTGACGGTGATCGAGATGGACACTCCGGGCGGGCTCGACACGTCGATGCGTCAGATCATCAAGGAGATCCTCGCGTCGCCGATCCCGGTGGCGGTCCTGGTCGGACCGAGCGGCGCGCGCGCCGCGAGCGCCGGCACCTACATCCTGTACGCGAGCCACGTTGCCGCGATGGCGCCCGCCACCAACCTGGGTGCGGCGACGCCGGTTGCGATCGGAATGCCCGGAACGCCCAAACCGCCGGCGAGCGGCGACGAGAAGGACGACGCGAAAGGCGAGGCGAAGAAGAAAAGCGGCGCGAAGGCGAAGGGTGCAAAGGCAAAGGACGAGTCCACCGAGGCCGAGAAAGTGCCGCCGCCCACCGACACGCTCGCCCGGAAGCAGGTCCACGATGCCTCCGCGTATATTCGCGGCCTTGCGCAGCTCCGCGGTCGCAACGTAGCGTGGGCGGAGCGGGCGGTGCGCGAGGCGGTCAGCCTCTCGGCGCAGGAGGCGCTGGACCAGAAGGTCGTCGACCTGATGGCGAACGACGTGCCGGATCTCCTTAAAAAGATCGACGGCCGCAAGGTGCCGGTGCGGGGTGGCGAGCTGGTGCTCAGCCTCGCGGGTGTGCCCGTGGAGTACCTGAAGCCCGATTGGCGCACCGAGCTGCTGGCGGTGATCACCAACCCGAGCATCGCGCTAATGCTCATGATGGCCGGCATCTACGGGCTGTTCTTCGAATTCTCGAACCCGGGTTTCGTGCTGCCGGGCGTGGTGGGTGCGATCTGCCTGCTCCTGGGCCTGTTCGCGCTGCAGCTTCTGCCCGTCAACTACGCGGGTCTCGCGCTCATCCTCTTGGGGCTCGCCTTCATGATTGCTGAGGCGTTTCTGCCGAGCTTCGGCGCGCTCGGCATAGGCGGCATCGTCGCATTCGTCTTCGGCGGGCTGATCCTGATCGACACTGACGTGCCCGGTTTCGGGATTCCCGTGGCGTTCCTGCTCACGGTTGCGGTCGCGAGCGCCCTGTCGCTCTTTCTCATCGCCGCGGTTGCGCTCAAGGCCCGCCGCCGTCCGGTGCTGGGCGGCCGCGAAGAGATCGTCGGCAGCACCGCAGAGGCCATGAACGATTTCGAGGGCGAGGGCTGGGTCCGCATGCGTGGCGAAAGCTGGCGCGCAACGTCGTCCGTGCCGCTCGTTCGCGGCGCGCGGGTTCGCGTGGTGCGAAGCGAAGGGCTCAAGCTGGAGGTCGTGCCGGAGTCCGCGGTAAACAATCGAGGAGAGCACGCATGATGGAATGGAACTTCGGCTACATCGGCATCGCGGCGTTCGTCATCATCCTGATCGCCGCGTCGCTGCGGATCTTCCGCGAGTACGAGCGCGGTGTCGTGTTTACGCTCGGACGCTTCTGGAAGGTCAAGGGCCCCGGGCTCGTGATCATCATCCCCGGCATCCAGCAGGCGGTGCGGGTCGATCTGCGCACGCTGGTGCTGGACGTGCCGAGCCAGGACGTCATCTCGCGCGACAACGTGTCGGTCAAGGTGAACGCGGTCGTGTATTTCCGGGTGGTCGATCCGGAACGGGCCATCATCCAGGTCGAGAATTACCTTTCCGCGACCAGCCAGCTCGCGCAGACGACGCTGCGCGCCGTGCTCGGCAAGCATGAACTCGACGAGATGCTCGCCGAGCGCGAAAAGCTCAACCTGGACATCCAGCAGGTGCTGGACGCGCAGACCGATGCGTGGGGCATCAAGGTCTCGAACGTCGAGATCAAGCACGTGGACATCAACGAGTCCATGGTGCGTGCGATCGCCCGGCAGGCCGAGGCGGAACGGGAACGGCGTGCGAAGGTGATTCACGCCGAGGGCGAGATGCAGGCGGCCGAGAAGCTGCTGCAGGCCGCAAAGACGCTCTCCGCGCAGCCCGAGGCGATGCAGCTGCGCTACATGCAGACGCTCGCCTTGATCGCGGGCGACAAGTCGAACACCATCATCTTCCCGATCGACCTGGTCGGCGCCCTCGGGCGCGAGTTCGGCCTGAAGGGCGGCGGCACGGGCGGTTGATGAGCGGTCGGCTGGCGGCGCAGCGTCAGTCCTCGCGCGTCGTCTCGTTGAAAAGCGCCGCGCGCCGCGCAGCAAGGCGCGGGAGCAGAGTCGACAGCAGGAGCGCGCCGGCAATCAGGAGCATCACGAGCGCGACCGGCTTGTGCACGAAGATCGCGAAACTGCCGTCCGACAGCAGGAACGTGCGGCGCAGGTGCTCCTCGATCAGCGGTCCGAGCACGAAGCCGAGCAGCAACGGGGCGGGTTCCAGGCCGACTTTCAGCATGAAGTAGCCGAGGAATGCGAAGCCGATCGTCAGCAGGACCTCGAATACGCTGTTGTTCAGTGCGTACACGCCGATGCAGCAGAAGAGAAAAATCGACGGAAACAGGATCCGGTACGGGATCCTCAGGAGCTGCACCCACACGCCGACCAGCGGCAGATTGATGATCACCAGCATCACGTTGCCGAGGAACATGCTGAACACGAGGCCCCAGAACAGCTCGGGTTGCTCGGTCATCACGTTCGGGCCAGGCGTGATGCCATGGATCATCATGCCGCCGACCAGCAGCGCGAGCACGGCGTTCGGCGGAATGCCCAGCGTGAGAAGCGGGATGAAGGAGGCCTGTGCCGCGGCGTTGTTCGCGGATTCCGGACCGGCGACACCCTCGATCGCGCCCTTGCCGAACTCCTCCGGATGCCGCGAAACGCGCTTCTCGAGCCCGTAGGCGGAGAACGACGCGATGATCGAGCCGCCGCCCGGCAGGATGCCGAGCACGGCGCCGAGCCCGGTGCCGCGCAGCAGCGCGGGCCACGCCCTGCGCCATTCCTCGCGTGTCAGCCAGAGTCGTCCGATGCGCGCCGGAATACTGCCGCGGATCTCCGGATGATCGAGGTTGTGCATGATCTCCCCGATACCGAAGACACCAAGCGCGAGCGGTACGAATCCGATTCCATCCGAAAGCTCGAAGACGCCGAACGTCAGGCGCGAAAAGCCGGTGTTGATGTCGCGCCCGACCAGGCCCAGAACGAGGCCGAGCAGGATCATCGCGCATGCGCCCGTGAGCGAGCCATGGGCCAGCACCACCGCCACCGCGAGACCCAGCACCATCAGCGCGAAGTACTCCGGCGAGCCGAAGGACCCCGCCACATCGGCGAGCCACGGTCCGAACAGTACGATGAGTGCCGTGCCGGCGATGCCGGCGATGAATGAACCGATCGCTGCAATCGCGAGCGCCGCGCCTGCGCGCCCGCGCCGCGCCATTTCGTGACCGTCGAGGCAGGTGACGACCGACGCCGACTCGCCAGGCACTTTCACGAGGATCGAGGTGGTCGACCCGCCGTATTGCGACCCGTAGTAGATCCCGGCGAGCATGGTGAGCGCCGGGATGGGATCGAGATAGAAAGTGACCGGCAGCAGCAGCGCGATGGTGGCAACCGGTCCGATTCCCGGAAGCACGCCGACCAGCGTTCCGCACAGCGCGCCGATGAAGCAGAACAGGAGATTCATCGGCTGCGACGCGACGTGCAGGCCGAGCGAAAGATGCGCGACGATGTCGCTCATGGCACCAGGAACCGCGGCCACAGCGGCATGGTCATCGAGAGACCATAACCGAAGATCAAAGTGACTAGTGCCGCAAGCGCCAGGGCCATCACCGCCCGCTCGACGAGGCGCGATTCGCGCGATGCAAACGTGACGATGAACACGCCGAGCGCGGAGGTGGCGAAGAGGCCCAGCGATTCGAGCCCGAGCGCGAAGATCGCCATGCCGAGCGGGACGAGGACGGCGGCCCGGCTGACGACCGGTGCGGCGTCGTGCTTCCGTGCACGCAGGGCGCGCAGCACCATGACTGCGCCGAGGGCCGCAAGCCCGAAGCTCGCGACCCACGGCACGAATCCCGGACCGATCTCGGAGAGCTCGCCGCGCGGGTCGTTACGGACGATCAGCCACAGGACCACCCCGAGACCGATGACGAACGTCCCGGCGACGCCTTCGCGTCCCAGGGCCGTGACGATCCTGCGCACCGGGACCCGTTCGCCCTGACCGGACGGATTTCAGTCTACTTCGGCTCGATCCCGGCCTTGGTCATCACGTCCCGCCATTTCGCGACCTCGCTCTCAAGGTGCATGCGCAGCTCCTGCGGCGAGGACACGTTGACGAGCGCGCCCACATCGGACATCCGCTTACGTACCGCGTCGCGCGCGAGCGCATCCCGCAGGGCCTTGTTCATCTTCTCCACGATTGGCGCGGGAGTGTCTTTCGGGAACGCGAGCCCGTACCAGCCGACCACCGCGTAGCCGGGCACGCCCGATTCGGCGATCGTCGGCACGTCGGGGATCGTCGGCCAGCGCTTGGGTGTCGCCACCGCGAGGATCTTGAGGTCGCCGGCGCGGACCTGGCCGATGACGGCGTGCACGAGCTCGACCGCGTAATCCACCTCTTTGTTGCGCACGGCGCCGATCACGGCTGGCGTTCCCTTGTAGGGAATGTGCTTGACGTCAATGCCGGTGCGCTGGCGCAGCAGCTCGCCCGCGAAATGCTGGGTCGAGCCGAGACCGACGCTCGCAAACTTCAGCGTGCCGGGTGCCGCCTTGGCGGCTGCCACGAGCCCCGGAATGTCGTTCGCCGGGAAGTCCTTCCTGGCGACGATGACGAACGCGGAATTTGCGACCAGGGCCACCGGCGCGAAGTCGTTGATCGAGTCGAACGGCAGCGACTTGAACATGACCGCGGACACCGTGTGGCCTGCGCTCATCATGGAAGCGGTGTAACCGTCGTGGGGCGAGTGGGCGACGAGATTGCCCGCGGTCGTGCCGCCCGCTCCGGGCTTGTTCTCGACCACCACCGGCTGGCCGAGCAGATCGGACAGCGGCTCGGCGATGATGCGGGTGACGATGTCGGTGCCGCCTCCCGCCCCGAACCCGACCACGACGCGGACGGGCTTGGTCGGCCAGCTCTGGGCCATTGCCGCACCGGCGTGCGCGAGTGCGCCCAGAAATGCGATTGCGGTGATTGCGGCCTTGCCGCGCTGCAAGTTTCTCATGCGATCTCCTCGGTATGAATGCACGATTCTCCGGCCCATGTCGTTCGAGTTATGCCTGGATCGGAGAGGCAGATGAGACGCGTCCCGCCCTCGCGATGTCAAGCGCTAACGCGATTTTCGGACGTTCTCGGCGTTCTCGGGTTCGCCCGGGCGCGTGCACGGCCTGAAGGGCGGCGGCTGATCGCGCAGGCGAGCAGGCGGGGTTTTTCCCCTCCTTTTCGAGGAGGGGTGGCCGCGTAGCGGCCGGGGTGGTGTTCCAGAGCATACGCAGCACACGAGGGACCCCGCATCGATCGAAGCCGCAACTACCCCGCCGGCTTTGCCGGCACCCCTCCTTGAAAAGGAGGGGAGAATCTCTGGACTACCTCCCGAGCGTCGGCGGCACTGTCCGCGGGCGGCGGTCCTCGCCGGTCGCGACGTAAGTCAACGTGGCCTCGGTGACTTTCACCACCTCGACGTCGGCCGGCGTGCGTTGCGCGTACACCTCGACCTTGACGGTGAGCGAGGTATTGCCGACCTTGATCACGTCCGCGTAGAACGAGAGCAGGTCGCCCATGAACACGGGCTGCTTGAACTGGAACGCGTTCACTGCGACCGTGGCGACGCGGCCGCGCGCGCGCTGGCTCGCCGCCACGCCGCCCGCGATGTCCACCTGCGCCATGATCCAGCCGCCGAAAACGTCACCATGAATATTGACGTCGGCGGGCATCGGCACCATGCGCAGAACCGGATCCTTCCCGGCAGGAAGCTGAACGCGCTCGCTCATGCGCGGATTGTATAGGCCCGTCGTGAGTGTGGGCGGGTGACTATACGCGCTCGGTCAGATAATGCAGCGGCCCACCGCGAGGGTTTACGATCCGCGCTCGGCCATGTAATGCAATGGCCCACCCCGGAACGGAGCGAAGCCGGTGCCGAAGATCAGGCCGGCATCGGCGAGATCGGCGTCGGCGACGATGCCTTCCGCGACGGTCTTCTGCGCCTCCACGAGATACGGCTCGATCAACCGGCCCACGAGACTCTCGGGCACGTCGCCGTCCGGCCCCTTGTTGGGCTTGCCTTTGACCCAGCGATAGAACCCCTCGCCGGTCTTCTTGCCGAGGTTGCCCGCGTCGACGAGCTTCGCGAGGCTTGCGGGCATGGCCGCGCCTTCGCCGGCGAGCGACTTGCCTGCCGCGGCACAGATATCGAGGCCGACCGTGTCAGCGAGCTCGATCGGCCCCATCGGCATGCCGAACCGCGTCGCTGCCGCGTCGATCGCCTCTTTCGCGACGCCTTCGTCCACCAGCTTGAACGCCTGCAGGAGATAGGGTCCGAGCACGCGATTCACCAGGAACCCGGGCGAGTCCCTCACCGGGAGCGGCAGCTTGTCGATCTGGCGCACGAACGCGCCGCCCTTCCTCGCCCAGTCGGGATCCGTGGCATCGCCGCTCACGATCTCGACGAGCTGCATCTGCGGGACCGGATTGAAGAAGTGTAGGCCGATGAGGCGCCCGGGATTTGCGAGCACCGTTCCGATGTCGGCGAGCTTGAGGCTCGACGTGTTCGAGGCGAGGATCGCGGTCGGCTTGACGATCTTCTCGAGCTTGGCGAAGAGCTCACGCTTCGCCTCGAGATTCTCGAAGATGGCTTCGATGATCACGTCGGCATGGCGCGCGCCGTCGCCGGTCACGTCCGGAATCAGGCGATCCATTGCGTCGCGGGCGAGGAGTTTGTCGCGTATCCGCCGCCTGAAGAGCTCGGCGGCGCGCTTCATCGCGGGCGCCAGGCGCTCGGCGCTCTGATCCTGGAGCGTCACGGTCAGGCCGCGCATGGCGCAGACCGCCGCGATGTCGCCGCCCATGGTGCCCGCGCCCACCACGTGCACGCGCGTCGCCTTGAAATCGCTCTCCTTGCCGAGCGACTTCATGCGCTCCTGCAGCCCGAAAATGCGGATGAGGCTGCGCGTCGTCGAATGCTCCGCCAGGTACGCGACCGAGCAGGGATCGTCCGGCGGCGGCGCGAACGGATCGCCGTCGTGCTTGAGCCAGAGCTCGAGGATCGCGTACGGTGCCGGGTATTGCTCGCGCTGCGCCTTCTTCTGCAGCTGACGCAAGGCGAGCTTCGCGACGAGCGGCTTGAGCGGGCCATTCAGCAGCCGGTCCTTGAGCGAGAGCCCGCGTGGCTTCGGGGCCTCCAGCACCATGATGCGTGCGGTGTTGTCCATGACGCGCACCGGGACGTTGACGTCGACCAGCCCGATCCGCTTCGCGCGTCGCGCGTCCACCGACCGGCCGCTCATCATCATGTCGAGCGCAGTGGTCGGCCCGACGATCTTCGGCAGCCGCAGCACGCCGCCCCAGCCCGGCAGGATGCCCAGCATCACCTCGGGCAGCGCGAAGCGCGTGCCCGGCTCATCGACCGCGACCCGGTAGCGGCAGGCGAGCGCGAGCTCGAGCCCGCCGCCCATGCAGAATCCGCGCACCAGGGCGAGCGTGGGGAAGGGCAGGGCGGCAAGCCTGTTCATGGCATCCCAGCCGCGCTGCACGATCGCGAGCGCGTCGTCCACCGATTCGATGCGCGTGAATTCGTCGACGTCCGCGCCGGCGATGAAGCCGGAAGCCTTTCCCGAACGGATCACGAGGCCGCGCGGCTTCCTGACCGCGAGATCGTCGAGTATTGCCGTGAACTCGCTCATGACCGCGGCGGAGAAGGTGTTGGTCGTGCTCTCCGCCCGGTCGAACGTCAGCCACGCGATGCCTTCGCCATCGGTCTCGAGCCGGAAGTGCCTCAGTTCGCTCATTGCTTAGTATCCCTGGCAACCTTTGTAGAACTGCATACGCTCGACGGGGATATACAAGGGGCAAGCGCGGGGTTTCGTCGAGCTCGACTGCTCGAACTCGATGCCGCGCGCCGGGCCGGGGAAGGGGCAGGAAGGGGTGAGGGGGCCCCTTTCCTTCCCCCACGGTCCCCTTGTTCGTAAAAAAGGGGTTTTCCTTGCACTCTCATCGAAGTAACCGTCGCCGGCATTCTTCGGCGCTCCCTAAACTGCCTCGACCAACATCGCGCCGCCCTGGCCGCCGCCGATGCAGATCGACGCGATGCCGCGCTTGCCGCCCGTGCGCCTCAGCACGTGCAGCAGGTGCAGCACGATGCGCGCGCCGGAGGCGCCGACCGGGTGGCCGAGCGCCACCGCGCCGCCGTCCACGTTGAGCTTGTCCGGATCGAGCTCGCCGGCCGCAGCGTCGAGTCCGAGCTGCGTGCGGCAATATTCATCGCTCTTCCAGGCTTCGATGCATCCGAGCACCTGGGCGGCAAACGCCTCGTTGATTTCCCACGCGTCGAGGTCGTTCAGCCCGATGCCGTGCCGCTGCATGAGCGGCGTGGCCGCATGCACCGGTCCAAGGCCCATCTGCGCGGGATCGAGCGCCGCCCACTGCGAATCGACGAGGCGGCCGATCGGCGTGAGTCCGTGGCGCTGCAAGCCCGCCTCGGTGGCGAGGATCAGCCAGACCGCGCCATCGGTGATCTGCGAGCTGTTGCCGGCCGTGACGGTGCCGTACTTGCGGTCGAAGAAGGGCTTCAGCTTCGTGAGGTTCTCCACCGAAGAGTCGCGCCGCAGCCCGTCGTCCGCCGCGTGGAGCGTGCCGCGATCGTCGAACGCCGGCACGACCTCCTCGAGCCAGCCGTTGTCCTGGGCCAGCGCGACGCGCTGGTGGCTGCGAACCGAGTACTCGTCCTGCTGCGTCCGGGTGATGCCGAAGTGGTACGCGAGATTCTCCGCCGTCTGGCCCATCAGGAGCCCGACGTTCGGGTCGGTGAGCCCCTTCATGAGTCCGATCACGGGCGCAAGGTATCCGGGGCGGAATCTCGCAAGGGCAGCAGCTTTCTGACCAATGTTCCGGGCCGCATAGAAGCTGGAGAGCCAGAGCACCATCGCATCGGAAAAGAGGAGCGGCGCCCGCGACAGCGCGTCCACGCCGCCTGCGAGCGCGAGCTCGGCGCGCCCCGACACCATGTTCGCGATCGCGGAGTCGAGCGCCTGCATGCCCGACGCGCAATTGCGCATCACCGTCCAGCCGGGGACTTTCTCGCCGCAGCCCATGCGCAATGCCACGACGCGGCCGATGTTCACTTCGTCCACCGACGGGGCGGCGCACCCCAGGATGACCTCGTCGAGCGCATCGGGCGCGAAAGGCTGGCGCGCCAGTAACTGCTTGCCCGCCTGGGTCGCGAGATCGCTCGCGGAAAACGGCCCCGGACGGTTGCGAGACTTGAGAAACGGCGTTCGTGCGCCGTCGACGATGAAGACTGGCTTCGCGGTCATATCCTGCTCCGGTTCATGCGGCCCGCGCGGCGGCCGGTCCGGATCCCGTCGATTCGAGCGCTCCGCCGCGGGGCCTCAGCATGCGCGCGCGTGGTCCCAGCGCGCCTTCGAGCAGTTCGACTGGACGTCCGAAGACGCGTGCGTCGCACCGCTCTCGCAATAATAGGTGGCCCGTTTCGCGGCGTCGAGGCACTCGGCAGAGGGGTTGTTGCCGACCTCGTAGCGCTTATGGATCTCAACATTGGCGTGCGGCGACAGGGAGCAGCCTGCAGTGACCAGCAATGGCGCGAGGAGGACGATGAGTCGCGTGAGCCGGGCCTTCCGAAGCGCCTTCATGCCGCGGCCCGCCGTGTCGCGTCGGGCCTGGCGAGAAACTCCGATAGGCCGAAGTCCGGCGGGAAGTCGTCCACCCTGATCACCGCGTCGCGCAGGGCAGCTGCGGTACGCAGGGTTTCGCGCTCGGCGGCATCGATGATGCTCGCGGCGCGTGCCGCATTGGCAAGCGCTTCCGCCGACTCGCCGGAGATCGATTCCTGCTTCTGCGCGCTGCGGATGCGCGCCTCGATCGCCTCCGCGGCGATGGTCGCGGCGAGCGCGTGCTCGAGCACGGCGAACGGATCGTTCTGGTCGGATGGAAGATACATGCCGCTGGTCAGACGGTCGCGCGTTGCCGACGGCTCGATGAGCAGCTGCGCAACAGCGTGCCCGAGCCTGTCCGATGGCACCACGTAGGGCCGGCCGATCGGAAGAATGATCCGGCGAAGCGCCCACGACACCGCGCGATTCGGGTAATTCGAGATCACGCCCTCGAACGCATACTGCGCGCGGAACATGCAATCCCAGATCGCCCAGTGCAGGAGCGGCGCGTCGGCGGCCTGGCGCCCTTCGTC
>JAABRB010000087.1 GCA_011391185.1 Betaproteobacteria bacterium | reverse complement strand
GGCGCCGCTCGCTCTTGGCGGCTGCTCGGGATTCAGCTGGAACCCGCTCAGCTGGTTCGATTCGGGGCCCCGGAATCCGCCCGCACCTCTCGAGCCGATCGCCAACGCCGCACCGGTGCGCACGCTCTGGCGCGCGAGCATCAGCGGTGCGGATCAGGTCATGTTCACGCCCGCTGTCGCGGGCACCAGTGTTTTCGCAGCGGGCGCGGATGGATCGGTCGCGCGATTCGACGCAGGCACCGGACGCGAGATCTGGCGCGTCAATGTCGGCAGCCGGCTGTCGGGTGGTGTCGGAAGCGACGGCGTGCTGGTCGCAGTCGGCTCTGCGGAGGGCGAAGTGATCGTGCTCGAGGCAACGGGTCAATTGCGCTGGAAGGCGCGCGTCTCGAGCGAGGTGCTCGCCGCGCCGGACGTCGCCGGCGATCTCGTGATCGTCCGGAGTGCTGACAGCCGGATCTTCGCCTTCGATGCCCGGGACGGACGGCGGCGCTGGGTGTATCAGCGTGCCACACCGTCGCTGGCGGTGCGCACGCCGGCCGGGACCGTGTTGCGCGCCCAATACGTGTTCGCGGGATTCCCGGGGGGCAAGCTGGTCGCGCTTGCCCAGTCGAACGGGGGGCTGCGCTGGGAGGGAGCGGTCGCGCAGCCGCGCGGCACGACCGAACTCGAGCGGATGAGCGACGTTACCGGTCTCCCGTGGATCGGTGACGGCCAGGCATGCGCAGTGGCGCATCAGGGACGCGCGGCGTGTTTCGATCTCGCGAACGGGAACATGCTCTGGGCCCGGCCGATGTCCTCGAGCGCCGGGATCTCGGTCAACAATCGAAACGTGTATGTGAGCGAGGACATCGGCGCGGTCTCGGCGCTCGCCCGCACCGGTGGAACGAGCCTGTGGCGCCAGGACAAGCTTCGCTACCGGAGACTGTCCGCGCCGCTCGCACTGGGCAACAACGTGATCGTCGGTGACGTCGAGGGCTACGTGCATATACTCGAAGCCGACACGGGGGTGTTTGTCGGCCGCGTGGCAACGGACGGCAGCGCGATCGCCGCTCCACCGATACCCATTGCAGACGGATTCCTCGTTCAGACCACCCGCGGCGGAATCTTCGCCCTCGCAGTCCGTTGACCCCCAGCCGTCCCGGCCCGGTCGACCGGTGCTTCAACCGCCCTGTCGATCCATGATCGACGGCTCGACTCCGTGAAACCCACCATTGTTCTCGTCGGTCGACCGAACGTAGGCAAGTCGACGCTCTTCAACCGGCTGACCCGAACGCGCGACGCCATCGTCGCCGATTTTCCAGGGCTGACCCGGGACCGCCACTATGGCGAGGGGCGACTCGGCGATCGCCCGTTCATCGTCGTCGATACGGGAGGTTTCGAACCCGTCGCGAAGGACGGCATCTTTGCTGAGATGGCGAAGCAGACCCTCGCCGCGCTCGCGGAGGCTGACCTCGCGATTTTCCTCGTGGACGGGCGCGCGGGTCTCTCGCCGCAGGATCGCCGGATCGCCGAGCAGTTGCGCGCGTCGCATGCGCGCGTGGTGATCGCCGTGAACAAGGTGGAGGGCATGAATCCCGACATCGCAGTTGCCGAGTTCCATGAATTCGGCCTCGGGAATCCGCATGCCATTTCCGCCACGCACGGCGAAGGCATCGCAGCGCTGCTGGACGCGGCGCTGGCGGAGATACCGGGGCTGGACGCGAGCCAGGTGGACGAGGAGGACGATGAGGGCGAGGGTGTCCCGCGCATCGCGATCGTTGGCCGGCCAAACGTGGGCAAATCGACGCTCATCAACACGCTCCTCGGCGAAGAGCGGATGATCGCATTCGATGAGCCGGGGACCACCCGCGATCCCATCCGGGTGCGATTCCGCCACGGCGATCGGGATTACGTGCTGATCGACACGGCGGGCTTGCGCCGCCGCGGCCAGGTCTTCGAGACCGTCGAGAAATTCTCGGTCGTCAAGACACTCCAGGCGATCGACTCGGCCAACGTCGTGATCCTGCTGCTCGATGCGGGGCAGAGCATTGCCGATCAGGACGCGCACATCGCCGGTTACATCGCGGAACGCGGACGCGCAGTGGTGGTCGCCGTGAACAAGTGGGACAGCCTGGACGACTATGGCCGGGAACAGGCGAAGCGACAGTTGCGCGATCGGCTGCGCTTCATGCAGTACGCACGGCAGCACCATGTTTCGGCGCTGCACGGTCAGGGGCTCACCGCGTTGATGCGCTCCGTGAATGATGCCTACGCGGCGGCCTACGCCAAGCTTTCCACGCCGCGGCTCACGCGCGCCCTGATCCAGGCGGTCGCCAAGCAGCTTCCGCCGCGGTCCGGCATGACGCGTCCGAAGCTCCGCTATGCGCACCAGGGTGGCAAGAACCCGCCGGTGATCGTGATACACGGGAACAGCCTAGGCGCCATCGCACCCGGCTACCGACGGTACCTGGAGGGGTCGTTCCGGGCCGCGTTCGGCCTGGAAGGCACCCCGCTGCGGATTGAATTTCGCACCGGCCGGAACCCTTTTGCGGCGCGGGGCTCAAACGGACGATAATGGCATCACCATGGGAAATGAATTACATTAATACTTCAAAAATCACGCTTTGGAGCGTCCATGAGCAACAAAGGGCAACTGTTACAAGACCCGTTCCTGAACACGCTTCGCAAGGAACACATCCCGGTCTCCATCTACCTGGTCAACGGCATCAAGCTGCAGGGACAAATCGAGTCGTTCGATCAGTACGTGGTGCTGCTCAAGAACACTGTCACGCAGATGGTCTACAAGCACGCCATCTCCACCGTCGTTCCGTCGCGGCCGGTCAACCTCAGCATCAGCGAGGGCGGCGACAGTTGATGGTCGATCCCGGATAGGCCGCGAGCGGAATGTTCGAACGCCCCGCACGCGGCGAGGCCGCCGTTCTGGTCGCTCTCGATCTTGGGGCACGCGACTATGCAGAGAATCTGGAAGAAATGGCGCTGCTCGCGGCGAGCGCCGGTGCGCGCGTCCTCGCCGTAGTCAAAGGCCGACGCGACCGTCCCGATCCGGCGTACTTCGCCGGGTCCGGAAAGGTCCGGGAGATCGCCGCCGCGCTGACCGACGCCGGCGCGGACCTCGCGATCTTCAACCACGAGCTTTCGCCCGCGCAGCAGCGCAATCTCGAGCGCGAGCTCGGCCATCGCGTGGTGGACCGGACCAGCCTGATCCTGGACATTTTTGCCCAGCGCGCGCGAACCAATGAGGGCAAGGTGCAAGTGGAGCTTGCGCAACTGGAGCACCTCGCCACGCGATTGGTACGGGGCTGGACGCACCTCGAGCGCCAGAAGGGGGGCATCGGCCTGCGCGGCCCGGGCGAGACGCAGCTCGAGACCGACCGGCGCCTGATCGGTACCCGTGTGAAAGCGCTCAAGGGCAAGCTCGTGGCCTTGAAGCGGCGGCGCGATGTCCAGCGTCGGGCGCGGATGCGCGCGCAGGTGCCGAGCGTGTCGCTCGTCGGCTACACGAACGCCGGAAAATCAACGCTGTTCAACACGCTGACCCACGCGGGCGCGCTGACAGCCGATCAGCTGTTCGCAACGCTCGATACGACGACGCGGCGCCTGTATCTCCCGGGCGCCGGAAATCTGACCGTCTCGGATACGGTTGGATTCATTCGCGGTCTGCCGCACGGCCTCGTCGCGGCGTTCCGCGCGACGCTCGAGGAGACCATCCATGCGGATCTGCTCGTCCACGTGGTGGATGCGTCCAGCGCGGTTCGCGACGTGCAGATGGAGGCGGTCAACAAGGTGCTGGCGGAGATCGGCGCGGACCGCGTGCCGCAGATCCTGGCGTGGAACAAGATCGATCTCAACGGTGTTCCACCCGGGGTGGATCGCGACGAATATGGTAATATCCACCGTGTTCGTCTGAGCGCCAAGACGGGCGATGGCATCGAGTTTCTGCGGCAGGCGCTCGTCGAGGCGGTTGCCTCGCACACCGCCTCCAAGGCTGCGTCGAGCACCCCGCCGGAAACGGCGTCAAATTCCTCTTCTCAATCCGATCCAGGCGAGCACGAGTCAGTCAGGGACAGGTATGTCACTTAACGATCCCCAGTGGGGGCGCAAGGGTGGTGGTTCCGGCGGCAACCAGGGCCCGCCCGACCTGGATGAGCTCTGGCGCAGTTTCAACCAGCGCCTAAACGGGCTTTTTGGCCGGCGCGGCGGCGGCACGCCGGGCGCCGGTTCGCCCACCCCGCGCCAACTGGGTGGCGGCGCCGGGCTGATTTCGTTCCTGATTCTCATCGTGTGGCTGGCGAGCGGCTTCTACATTGTCGACGAAAGCCAGCGCAGCGTGGTGTTCACCTTCGGCAAGTACTCGGAGACGACCGGACCGGGCTTGCGCTGGCGCGTTCCTTATCCCATTCAGAGCAACGAGATGGTCAATCTGACGGGAATCCGGACTTTCGAGGTCGGGTACCGGAACACCGTCAAGACGAAAGTGTTGCGCGAGGCGCTGATGCTGACGGACGACGAAAACATCGTCGACATCCAGTTCGCCGTGCAATGGAACCTCAAGGATCCGGAAAACTACCTCTTCAACGTCCGGCGGCCGGACGAATCGGTGCTGCTGGTCGCCGAGGCGGCATTCCGCGAAGTGGTCGGCAAGTCGAGCATGGACTTCGTGCTCTACGAGGGGCGCGAGCAGATCGCCGCGAGCGCGCACAAGCTGATCCAGGAGATCCTGGACCGATATGGCACCGGCGTGAACATCAGCGCCGTCGTCATGCAGAATGCCCAGCCGCCAGAACAGGTCCAGGCGGCGTTCGATGACGCCGTGAAGGCCAAGCAGGACCTCGAGCGCCAGAAGAACGAGGGACAGGCCTACTACAACGACGTCGTGCCCAAGGCGCGCGGCTCGGCCGCCCGGCTGACCGAGGAAGCGAACGGGTACCGGCAGCGGATCGTGGCGAACGCCGAGGGCGAGTCTTCCCGCTTTCGCCAGATTCTGAACGAATACTCGAAGGCGCCGGCGGTGACGCGGGAGCGAATGTACCTCGATACCATGCAGGACGTGATGACCAGCACGAGCAAGGTGATGATCGATGCCAAATCGGGCGGCAATGTCCTGTTCCTGCCGCTCGACAAGATCATGCAGATGTCGGCAGGGGCCGTTGTGCCCGACGCCACCGCATCGGCCGCCCCGCGGGGCGACATGCCGTCGTCGTTCGATCCGGCCGCGCGATCGCGTGACGGTCTGCGCAGTCGCGATCGGGAGACCCGGCCATGAGGATGGGACTGGGCGCGCTGGTCGCGATCGTCCTGGCGCTGATCGTGCTGGCGTCGATGTCGCTGTATACCGTCGACCAGCGCGAACGCGCGGTTGTGTTCCGGCTGGGCGAAATCACGGACATCGTCGAGACGCCCGGGCTGCACGTGAAGTGGCCGCTGATCCAGAATGTCAGATTCTTCGATCGACGCATCCTGACACTCGACACGCCCGACGCCGAGCGATTCATCACCTCGGAGAAGAAGAACGTCCTGGTCGACTCTTTCCTGATGTGGCGGATCAACGATGTGCGGCAGTACTACATCAGCGTGCGCGGTGACGAGATCCTGGCGCAGACCCGACTACATCAGCGCGTGAATGCGGCGCTGCGTGAAGAATTCGGCAAGCGCACGGTCCATGACGTCGTGTCCGGGGAGCGCGACACGATCATGCAGGTCGTGCGGCAGAAAGTGGACGAGGATGCGAAGGAGATCGGGGTCACGATCGTGGACGTCCGCCTCAAGCGGGTCGAGCTGCCGCAGGAAGTCAGCGAGTCCGTGTACCGACGCATGGAAGCCGAGCGGCGGGCGGTGGCGGCCGAGCTCCGCTCACAGGGCTTCTCGGAGGCCGAGAAGATCCGCGCCGAGGCCGATCGCGAGCGCGAGGTCATCGTCGCCGAGGCATACCGCGATGCCCAGCGGGTAAAGGGCGAGGGCGACGC
Organism: Betaproteobacteria bacterium; assembly: GCA_011391185.1. Next base: position 4,822 of record JAABRB010000087.1, on the reverse strand, counting down.
CCGGGCGACCACCGTGTATGCGCGGGCGTATAGCGAGAACCCCGAGTTCTACGCGTTCTATCGCAGTCTCGAAGCCTATCGCGCGAGCTTCCGGAGTCGCAGTGACGTGCTCGTCCTCGAGCCGAACTCAGACTTCTTCAAGTACCTGAAGAACCCCAACGGCGCGAAGAGCGGCTCCACGTCCAGGTGATGTGGACCGTCTTTTTCACGGCCTTCGCGCTGGTGCTGGTGCTGGAGGGGATGCTCCCGTTCTTTGCTCCCACGCTGTGGCGTGACACGTTTCGCCGGATTCTGCAGCTCTCGGATGGACAGATCCGTTTCTTCGGGCTTGCGTCGATGCTCGTGGGGATCGTTCTGCTCCTCCTGGTAGGCTGATCGGAAGGTCGTCCGTGGCCGTGCGTACCTGGCTGCTTCCTGAATACGTCGAGGACATCCTTCCGCCCGAAGCGGATGCGATCGAGCGGCTGCGCGGCCGACTGCTGGAGCTTTTCAGAGTGCACGGCTACGAGCTCGTGATTCCGCCGATGCTGGAGTACATCGAATCGCTGCTCACCGGCACCGGGCACGACCTCAATCTGCGCACGTTCAAGCTCGTCGACCAGCTCTCCGGGCGCACGATGGGACTGCGCGCGGACATGACGCCGCAGGTCGCACGGATCGATGCCCATCTGCTCAATCGTGAAGGCGTTACCCGGCTCTGCTATTGCGGAACGGTGCTTCACACACGCCCGCGCGGCCTGCTGGGCACGCGTGAGCCGATGCAGATCGGCGCGGAAATCTACGGACATGCAGGAATCGAAAGCGATATCGAGATGCTGCGGCTGGTACGCGCCGCGCTCGGCGCGTGCGGACTCACCGACGTCAGCCTGGATGTCGGTCACGTCGGCGTATTTCGTGCGATTGCGCAGCGTGCGGCGGCCAGTCCCGAGCTCGAGGGAGACCTGCTCGAGGTCCTGCAGGCGAAGGACCGTCCCGGGCTCGAGGCGCTCACGGAAGGGTTCGACCCGGTGAGCCGCGATACCTTGCGCCTCCTGCCCGATCTGTATGGCGGCCCCGAGGCGCTTGCGCGCGCGCGGCATGAGCTCCCGGCGTGGACCGAGATCCAGGAGGCGCTTGCCAGCCTTGAGGCCCTGGTCGCCGACAACGGAATCGCGATGAGCGTCGACCTTGCCGATGTGCGAGGCTATCACTATCACAGCGGCGTGGTCTTCGCGGCCTACACGGCGGGATTGCCCAATGCGATTGCGCTTGGCGGTCGCTACGACGAGGTCGGCAAGGCTTTTGGCCGCGCCCGACCGGCGACCGGGTTTTCGATGGATCTGCGTGAGGTCGCGCGGGCGGTGCGGCGTGCGCCCAGGCGGGGCGCGATTCTGGCACCGTTCACCGATGATGTCGCGCTCGCCGAACGGATCGCGGAACTGCGTTCGGCAGGGGACGTGGTCGTGGCCGCGCTTCCGGGGCACGAAGGCGCGCGCGAGAACGTTGCGTGCGATCGCCAGCTCGTGCGTCGCGGCACGCAGTGGGTCGTCGAGAAACTGTAGATTCGGGGCAATGGCAAAAAACGTCGTCGTGATCGGCACCCAGTGGGGTGACGAAGGCAAGGGCAAGGTCGTCGACTGGCTGACCGACCATGCCCAGGGTGTGGTCCGCTTCCAGGGCGGTCACAACGCGGGCCATACACTCGTCATCGGCGGACACAAGACTGTCCTGCATCTCATTCCGTCGGGCATTCTGCGAGAGGGCGTGACGTGCTACATCGGCAACGGCGTGGTGCTCTCGCCGGATGCGCTGATGACGGAGATCGTCGAGCTCGAAGGCGCCGGCGTGGATGTCCGCAATCGGGTGAAGATCTCGGAAGCGTGTCCGCTCATCCTGCCCTACCACGTGGCAATGGATGTGGCGCGCGAGGCCGCCAAGGGGGCGGCAAAGATCGGTACCACGGGGCGCGGGATCGGTCCGGCGTACGAAGACAAAGTGGCGCGGCGTGCGCTGCGCCTGCGCGACCTGCTCGTTCCGGAGCGCTTCGAGGCGAAGCTCGTCGAGCTCCTCGACTATTACAATTTCGTGCTGACGAAGTATCTCAATGCACCGCCGGTTGACCCGGGAAAGGTGCGCGACGCGGCGCTCAAGCTGGCGCCCGAACTGGCGCCGATGGTGGCGGACGTGCCGCGCGCGCTGTACGAAGCCCATCGCGCCGGGCGCAACCTTCTCTTCGAGGGCGCGCAGGGCAGCCTGCTCGACATCGATCACGGCACCTATCCGTTCGTGACTTCGAGCAACTGCGTGGCGGGTGCCGCGGCCGCGGGCGCCGGAGTGGGCCCGTCGATGCTCCACTACGTGCTGGGCATCACGAAGGCCTATACCACGCGCGTGGGGTCCGGTCCGTTCCCGACCGAACTGGACGATGCAGTCGGCGAGCACCTGCGCGCGCGGGGCAACGAATTCGGCGCGACGACCGGAAGACCGCGGCGCTGCGGATGGTTCGACGGCGCCGCGCTGAAGCGCTCGATCCAGATCAACGGGGTGTCGGGGCTTTGCATCACCAAGCTCGACGTACTGGATGGCATGGACGAGGTCAAGCTCTGCACCGGCTACAAGGTCGACGGCGAGCTGAGTGATCTGCTGCCCGCAGGCGCCGAGGACACTGCGCGCTGCGTGCCCGTGTACGAGGACCTTCCGGGGTGGCCTGACAGCACGGTCGGTGTGCGTCGCTTCGAGGATCTTCCCATGAACGCCCGGAAGTATCTCGAGCGTATCGAGTCGCTTTGCGAGATTGGCATCGACATGATCTCCACGGGCCCGGACCGCGCAGAGACCATCGTCCGCACGCATCCGTTTGCGTGACCGGTGCACAGGGCAGAATATGGCCGATTTATACGTCAGCGGGTCCGACTATCACGAGACGATCGAACGGCTCGCCGCGCACGTGCATGCGTCGGGTTGGCGCTTCAATCAGATCGTCTGCATCGCGCGCGGGGGATTGCGCGTGGGCGACACGCTTTCGCGGATCTTCGATCTGCCGCTCGCCATCATCTCGACCCAGTCCTACGGGGGTGCGGGCGGGACGGTGCGTGGCGATATCACGATCGCCGAGCACATGACCATGACGACACCGTCCCTGGGGGACCGCGTGCTCGTGGTCGATGATCTGGTGGATTCCGGAATTACCCTGGAAATCGTGCGGCGCCATCTGCTCGAGCGATATCCGTTCATCAAGGATCTGCGGACCGCGGTACTGTGGTGCAAGGCGTGCTCGGAAGTCGTTCCGGATTTCAAGGTCGAGTACTTCGTCGACAGTCCCTGGATCCACCAGCCGTTCGAGCCCTACGACCTGATGGCGGCCGAGGATATGCGCGGCCGCGCGACCTAGCGCGAGGCCGCCGGGATTTTGGGAATGAGGGGAATGAGGGGAATGAGGGGAATGAGGGGAATGGTCTGACGCGGCTGCCTCACGCCGCGCAACAGCTTGGCACCGCGCGCAGCGTGCACGTCGGTGTGAGCTTTGGTGCCGAGAAGAGGACTCGAACCTCCACACCCTTGCGGGCGCTAGGACCTGAACCTAGTGCGTCTACCAATTCCGCCATCTCGGCACAAGCCGCGCATTTTAGGTCAACCCGGAGTTTTGTTCAATGAAGACGCGCCGCAAATCCAGCACCGAGCGCAAGTCGCACGGTCGTCGCGAGCGCGATCCGCACCACGCGCGCGAGTCCGAGCGCTACGACGCACCGCTGCCGAGCCGCGAGTACATCCTGAGCACCCTCGAGGACGAGGGGGTTCCGGTGAACGAATCGCGGCTCGTTCGCTTGCTCGGAGTCACGGACGGAGAACGCGATGCTTTTGCGCGGCGGCTTGCCGCCATGGAGCGCGATGGACAGCTCCTGCGCAACCGGAAAGACGCGCTGCTGGTCGCCGAGAAGCTGAGCTTGATTGCCGGGCGCGTCGCAGCGCATCCGGACGGTTTCGGGTTCCTCGAGCCGGATGACGGCAGCGCGTCGCTCTTTCTCAATCCGACCGAAATGCGCCAGGTGATGCACCGGGATCGGGTGGTCGCGCGCCCGGGCGGACTCGATCGGCGCGGGCGGCGGGAAGCGTCGATCGTCGAGGTCACGGAGCGCGCGCAGACCCGGGTGGTCGGTCGCGTGCATCTCGAGCGCGGAATCTGGATCGTCGCGGCCGCGGATCGGCGCGTCCAGCACGATATCCTGGTCGAACCGGGTGCCACGGGTGAGGCGAAAGACGGACAGGTCGTCACCGTGGAACTCGTCACGCAGCCGGGACCGCATGCGCAGCCGATCGGACGCATCGTCGAAGTGCTCGGCGGCTACGACGACCCGGGGATGGAGATCGAGATTGCGCTCCGCAAGCATGCGTTGCCTTTCGAGTTCTCCAAGGCCGCCGAACGGATTGCAGCGCGACTGCCGGACACGGTCCGCAAGGCAGACCTGGCCGGGCGGCGCGATCTGCGTGAGCTTGCGCTGGTCACGATCGACGGCGAGACCGCGAAGGATTTCGACGACGCCGTGTATTGCGAGCGCGTGGGGCGCGACTTTCGCCTCATCGTGGCGATCGCGGACGTCAGTCATTACGTGGCGCACGGTGACGCGCTGGATCACGATGCACGCGCGCGCGGCAACTCCGTGTATTTCCCGCGCCGGGTGATCCCGATGCTGCCGGAAAGGCTCTCGAACGGACTGTGCTCGCTCAATCCGGACGTCGACCGGCTGGCAATGGCGTGTGACATGACGATCACGCCGCGCGGCGAGGTTGCCGAGTACGTGTTCTACCCGGCGGTGTTCCGCTCGCATGCGCGGCTGACATATGC
>JAABRB010000086.1 GCA_011391185.1 Betaproteobacteria bacterium | reverse complement strand
GGCCATGACCTGACGCCCTACACCAAGCCCGGCAAGCTGATGGCGCACGGCGCCGCAATCTCGATTGTCGCCCGTGTCGCGGACGCGCTCGGGTACGCGCACCGCCAGCAGATCGTGCATCGGGACATCAAGCCCGCGAACATCATGTACGAGGCCGAATCGGACACCGTGAAGGTCACCGACTTCGGGATCGCCCGCATCACCGACTCGTCGAAGACGAAGACCGGCATGGTGCTCGGAACGCCGTCCTACATGTCGCCGGAGCAGCTTGCGGGCAAGCGCATCGACGGACGCTCGGACCTCTTCTCGCTTGCGGTCACACTGTTCCAGCTGCTCTCGGGACGTCTGCCATTCGAGGGCGAATCGATGGCACAGCTCATGTTCAAGATCGCGAACGAGCCCGCCCCGGACATCCGCACCGTGAGCCCCAATCTGCCGCCGGCGCTGAGTGCGTTCATCGCCAGGGCGATGGCCAAGGACGTCGCGGCACGGCTGCAGACCGGCGAGGAATTCGCCGCCGCGCTCCGCGCGAGTGTCGCCGCGCCGGCGGCCGGCGTTCCTTCGCCGACCGGCGCGCCACCGGTCACCGGCACCCCGCCCGCAACCGGCACCCCGCCCGCAACCGGAGGCCGTACCGTGGACATCAGTCTCTAGCGCCCGCCATGAATCTAAGCCAGGCACTTGAAATCGCGAGCAGCACCGATCCGGGCATGGTGCGCTCCCACAACGAGGACTCGATTGCAGCCGACGCATCGAAGGGACTCGTCGTGCTCGCGGACGGCATGGGTGGCTACAATGCCGGCGAGGTGGCAAGCGGGATGGCGACGACCGTCATCACCACCGAATTGCAGCATCTCCTCGAGGAGTGCCCGCCGTTCGAGCCCGATCCCGCCAACGGCCGCGCCAGCGCCGAGCGGCTGCTGCGGGAACAGATCGTCAAGGCCAATACCTCGATCTTCCAGGCCGCTCAGAGCCAACCCCAGTATGCCGGGATGGGCACGACGCTCGTCGCAGCGGTGTTCTACGACAACAAGGCGATGATCGCCCACATCGGCGATTCGCGCGCCTATCGCCTGCGCGACGAATCCTTCGAGCAGATCACCAAGGATCACTCGCTCCTGCAGGAGCAGATCGACAGCGGCATGATCACGCCTGAACAGGCGCGGTTCTCGCAGAACAAGAACCTCGTCACCCGGGCGCTCGGCATCGACCCGACGGTCGATCCGGAGCTGCGCGAATACGACACGCGCCCCGGGGATGTCTGGCTGCTGTGCTCGGACGGCTTGAACGACATGGTGAGCGACGAGGACATCGGGCTCACCTTGCAGACGCTGTCGGCAAACCTGAAACTTGCCGCGCAGCAGCTGGTACAGATGGCGAACGACAACGGCGGGCGCGACAACGTGTCCGTGATCCTGGTCCGTGTGCTGCGCGACTTCGGTGTGTCGCGCGGTTGGATGAACAAACTGTTTAGCTGGTTGAGATAAGTGGGGACACTGCCATGGCGAAGCTGATTCTCAGTATGGATGGGCTGGTGCTGAAGGAGATCACGCTCACGAAAGAGCGTACGACCATCGGCCGCAAGCCGCATAACGACATCCAGATCGACAACCTGGCCGTGTCGGGCGAGCATGCCGTCATCGTGACGATCCTGAACGACTCGTTTCTCGAGGATCTGGGAAGCACGAACGGGACGCTGGTGAACGGACAGCCGATCAAGAAGCATTTTCTGCAGAATGCGGACGTGATCGAGCTCGGCAAATACCGGCTGAAGTACCTGTCCGACGGGCCCGCCGCCGCAAAGGGGCCGCAGGACTTCGAGAAGACCATGATCATCCGGCCGGGCAGCGCGCCGAAGCCCGGCCCCGCGCCGGGCTCAGGCGCCGCGCAGCCCACGGGCACGATGGGTACTTCGCAGGGCATGCCGAACATGGGAACGTCGCAGGGCGTGCGGACGCCAGGTGCGTCGCAGGGCATGCCCACGCTCGGCACCTCGCAGGGCATGCCCACGCTCGGCACGTCGCAGGGCATGCCGACGACGGGAACCTCGCAGGCCCATCCGGCCATGAGCACTTCGCAGCCCATGGCAGGCGGGCGCGTTGCGGCGATCCAGATTCTCACCGGCGCCAACGCCGGCAAGGAGATGGAACTCACCAAGGCGCTCACCACGCTTGGCAAACCCGGTGTCCAGGTCGCGGTGATCACCAAGCGCCCGCAGGGCTACTACATCACGCACGTCGAGGGCGCCAAGTTCCCGATCGTGAACGGCAAGGCCGTGGATGTGCAGGCCCATCCGCTGAACGACCACGACGTCCTCGAGCTGGCCGGCGTCAAGATGGAGTTCTTCTTCAAAACTTGACGGGCAGTTCAGAGGGCTGACGGGACGTGGAGGAGTGAAGCAGCATCTCGTCAGAGTCGTGCTCGGACTCGTGGTGCTGGCGGTGTTCCTCGGCCATGCCGCCAATCTCTACCGGATCGGCCTCGTCTCGCGGCTGGATCACATCATGTACGACACCCGCCTCCGGCTGACGATGCCCGGCGGCGTGGACGAGCGCATCGTCATTCTCGATATCGACGAGAAAAGCCTGGCGACGCCGGAGCTCGGGCGCTGGCCCTGGGGGCGCGACAAGGTCGCCGCGCTCGTCGACAAGCTGTTCGACAAGTACGGGATCATCGCGCTCGGCTTCGACGTGGTGAACGCGGAACCCGATACCTCCAGTGGCCTGCCGGTCCTCGAGCGCCTCGCGGCCGGGGAGCTGAAGGAGAACGTCGGCTACCGCGATGCGATCGCGGCGCTGCGGCCGAATCTCGATCACGATGCGCTGTTCGCGAAAGCGATCACGGGTCGACCGGTCGTCCTCGGCTACTACTTCACGAGCGCGCAGGACGCGCGCCGCACCGGCGTCATTCCGCCGCCCGTGCTGCCGGCCGGCACCTTCGCGGGGCGTCCCATTCCTTTCACGGCCTGGGCCGGGTTCGGCGGAAATCTTCCTGCGTTCCAGGCGGCCACGTCGGGTGCAGGGCACTTCAATCCGGTCGTGGACGAAGACGGCGTCGTGCGGCGGGTGCCGATGCTCGCCGAGCACGACAAGGCGTTCTACGAGCCGCTCTCGCTCGCCCTGGTGCGCATGCTGCTCGGATTCCCCGAGGTCAAGCCGGGCTATCCGCCGGACCGATTCATGAGTCGCACCTACTCGGGCCTCGAATGGGTGAGCGCGGGAAAGATCCGCGTGCCGGTGGACGAGAACGCCGCCGTCCTGATCCCGTACCGGGGCTACGAGCGCAGCTTTCCCTACATTTCGCTCGCCGACGTGTTCCTCGACAAGGTGGACGAAAATCGGCTGCGTGGCCGGATCGCGCTGGTGGGCACCTCCGCTCCCGGGCTGGTGGACCTCCGCGCGACCCCGGTCGGCCGCACCTTTCCCGGGGTGGAGATTCACGCCAACCTGATCGCCGGAATGCTGGACGGAACGATCAAGGGGCAACCCGCGTACGTCCTGGGTGCCGAAGTGACCCTGCTTGCCATCGGGGGAATTCTGCTTGCCTGCCTGCTTCCGTTCCTCTCCCCGCTGCGGGCCACCCTGACGGTGCTCGCGGCGCTCGCTGTTTACGCCGGCCTTAACCTCGCGGTGTGGCAAACGGCCAGTCTCGTGCTGCCCCTGGCAAGCAGCTTGCTTGTAGTCGCTGCCATGTTTGCGCTGAACATGTCGTACGGGTACTTCGTCGAATCGCGCTCCAAGCGCCAGTTCACCGAGCTTTTCGGGCAGTACGTGCCCCCGGAGCTGGTGGACCAGATGGCGCGCGACCCGAGTCGCTACACCATGGAGGGCCGGAGCGAGGTCCTGACCGTCCTCTTCTCGGACATCCGCGGCTTCACCTCGATCGCGGAAGGGCTGAGTCCGCGCGATCTCTCGCAGCTCCTGAACGAGTATCTTACGGTCATGAGCAATGTGATCGGCGAGCATCGCGGCACGCTGGACAAGTACATCGGGGACGCCATCATGGCATTCTGGGGCGCCCCGGTCGCCGAGCCGGACCATGCGACCCGCGCGGTCAATGCGGCCCTGGCAATGCAGGCGCAGCTCGCGTCGCTCAACGCGAAGTTCCGGTCCCGCGGCTGGCCGGAGCTCGCGATCGGCGTCGGCATCAACACGGGGCCCATGCGCGTGGGCGACATGGGCTCGCGGCTGCGCAAGGCCTACACCGTGCTCGGCGACGCGGTGAACCTGGGGTCGCGCCTCGAAGGGCTGACGAAGCGCTACGGCACAGGCATCATTGTCGGGGAGGCGACTCGCAAGGCCGTGGGAGGTATCGTGTTTCGCGAACTCGATCGCGTGCGCGTGAAGGGCAAGGACGAGCCGGTTGCGATCTTCGAGCCGGTCGGATCCGAGGACGCGATCGGGAAGAGCAAGCAGGAAGAATTCAGGCTCTGGCAGCAGGCGCTCAAGGCGTATCGGGCCCAGGACTGGGACCAGGCGGACGTCGCGCTGCTGAATTTGCGCCGTCTTCATCCGAATGCGCCGCTCTACGCGCTCTACGCGGAGCGGATCGCCGGGCATCGAGCGCAGCCGCTCCATCCGTCATGGGACGGTGTCACGAACTTCGAGGAGAAGTGAACGATGCGGCTTCGGATTCTCGGTTGCAGCGGCGGAATCGGCGGGCGGCACCTCCGCACGACATCGATGCTGCTCGACCAGGACATCCTCATCGACGCAGGGACCGGGGTCGGGGACCTGACGCTCGCGGAGCTGACGCCGATCAATCACGTGTTTCTCACCCACTCGCACCTGGATCACGTGGCCTCGATCCCGTTCATGGTCGACACGGTCGGCCAGATGCGGGACAAGCCGGTCACCGTGTATGCGATCCCGGCGACGATCGAGATCCTCAAGAACCACCTGTTCAACTGGAGCATCTGGCCGGATTTCACGCAGATCCCCAGCGCGGAGGCGCCGTTTCTCCGGTACCAGGCGATCGAGCTCGGCCAGACGCTGGATCTGGACGGCCGGCTCATCACCGTTCTGCCCGCGAACCATGTCGTGCCCGCGATCGGCTATCAGCTCGACAGTGGCCGGGGCAGCCTGGTATTCACCGGGGACACCACGACCAACAATGAGCTGTGGCCGCTCGTCAATCGCATCGCGAACCTCAAGTACCTGATCATCGAGTGCGCGTTCTCGAACAAGGAGAAGCAGCTCGCGATCATGTCGAAGCATCTCTGCCCGAGCATGCTTGCCGAGGAGCTCGCCAAGATGGAGCGTAGCGCAGAAATCTTCATCACCCACCTCAAGCCGGGCGAGATCGAGCTCTCCATGGAAGAGATCGAGGATTTCGCCGGGCAGTACCGTCCGCGGATGTTGCAGAACAACCAGGTGTTCGAGTTCTAGGAGTCAGGGACCTGCCACATGATCCAATCTGTCAATCAACGGTCTGCCGGGGTGCCCGGAGAACGGAAAACCGAAATGGGCAACGACAAAGTCAAGCCTGAAGCGCTCGCCGGCCTGGAGCCGATATCGGTGCTTTCGGCTTCGCGGCGCAGCGAACTGTCCGAACTCACCTTCATCGAGCGTGTCTCGAAGACACTCGATCCGTTCCGCGTCAAGGGCGTGGCCGGGCAGCTCGTCTACCTCCTGAAAGGGGAGATTGCGCTCATCCTCGGCAACGGAAGCTCCGAAGTGGTGGTCGGCGGCACGTCGGAGGCGCGCCACCCGATCGGGCGCAAGACGCCGTTCGCATCGGCCAAGGCGATCACGGACATCGAGCTGATCCGCATCGACGACGATCTGCTCGACATCATGGTGACCTGGGACCAGCTCGCAGTCGCCGAGGAGGGCGCCAAGCGAACTGCCTCCACGGAGACTCCGTCGATCGGGAACTGGGCAATCCTGACCGGTCTCTTCAGCATCAACAATCTCAAGTCGGGCGCGTTCGCACAGCTGCCGACCGCCCATATCAACGAGCTGCTCAAGCGCTTCAAGCGCGTCGCGGTGAAGCGTGGCAACGCCGTGCTCAAGGAGGGCGCCGAGGGCGACTACTACTACGTCATGGAGACCGGGAAGAGCCTGGTCGAGCGGTCGGTCGGCGGCGTCAGCATGAAACTCGCGGAGCTCAAGAGCGGCGACGCGTTTGGCGAGGAGGCCCTGGTCGCGAACGCGAAGCGCAACGCGAGCGTGACCATGCTCACCGACGGCACCCTGCTGCGGCTCGACAAGAACGACTTCAACGAACTGCTCAAGAAGCCGCTCCTGCAGTGGGTCAACATGGAACGCGCCCGGGAGAAGGTTGCGCAGGGCGGCCAGTGGCTCGACGTCCGGTATCCCTCCGAATACCAATACGACAAGCTTCCGGGGGCCATCAACATCCCGCTCGCCGAGATCCGCAATGCCGTAAAGATTCTCGACAAGGGCCGGGAGTACGTCGTCTACTGTCAGACTGGGCGGCGCAGCTCCGCGGCTGCGTTTCTGCTCGCCCAGCGCGGGCTCAAGTCATTCGTACTCGAGGGAGGGGTGAGCGGTGGCGAGCCACGTCGTCGCTGAACGGCACACGCACCGCGGCGCCGCCGTTTGGGGGCCCGGCAGCGTGCCTAAATGCCTATTGCACCTGAAAAAACCCCCATCCCGGCGGTTGGGCTGGTTGCCCCCCCGGGAGCGAGGGGCTAGCATCGATATTCGCGCCCGGGGGGCTCGCCTCGCCTCGATGTGGGCCCGCATCGGCCACGGCACAATCGGCCAGCGGCTGGCGGAAACCAGACAGGACCTGATGACATGAGCGCTGTCTTGAGCCCTGCGGCAACCGCCGCGGGCGACGTGAACTCCAAGCTCGCCTTCCAGAAGAGCCTGCAGGTCGTCACCAATCGCATCCACGCGACCAGCAATATCGACGAGATCATGCTGGAGGTGAGCGCGGACATCTGCCACCTCTTCAATGCCGACCGCCTGACGATCTACGCCCTCAGCGACGACAAGGCGATGATCGTCTCGAAGCTGAAGACCGGGCTCAACTCGTTCCGCGATCTCAAGCTGCCGCTCGCCGAGCACTCGCTCGCCGGCTATTGCGGCATGTCCAAGAAAATGATGAACATCCGCGACGTCTACGACGAGGCGGAGCTCAAGAAGCACCACCCGTCCCTGCGGTTCCTGCAGGAGGTCGACAAGCGGACCGGCTATCGCACCAAGCAGATGCTCGTCGCGCCCATCGTCGATGCCGAGAAGGGCGACCTGATCGGCGTGGTCCAGCTGATCAACAACAAGTCCGGGCAGCCTTTCGGGCAGGTCGCCGAGGAAGGCGTGCGCGAGCTGTGCCAGACCCTCGCGATCGCGTTCCGCCAGCGGCAGAAGCCGCATCTCCTCAAGACGAAGTACGACCACCTGGTCGGCGACGCGGTGATCTCGGCCGCCGAGTTCGAGCTCGCGGCGCGCTCGGCGCGCAAGAAAGCCGTGGACGTCGAGACCGTTCTCATCGAGGAGTTCAACGTCAAGCTTCCGGCGCTCGGCAAGGCGCTGGCGAAGTTCTTCGGCGTCGGCTACGAGCCGTTCAAGCAGGACCGCGTCAAGCCGATGGACCTGCTCAAGAACCTGAAGCGGGAGTACGTCGAGGCGAACCAGTGGATTCCGCTCGAGGAGAACAAGGACGGCCTCCTCGTGGTGTGCATGGACCCCGAGCGGGTCAAGGCGTCCCGCATCGTCAGCAACGTTTTTCCGAGCGTCAGGCGCATCCAGTACGTCGTCACCACCCAGCGGGAGTTCAAGGACACCCTGAACCAGTTCTTCGGCGCGGATCTCGACGTCGGGGACATCGGCGACCTGCTGCAGGATCTCGGCGGCGAGGAGTTCGAGGAGGCGGGCAGCAACGACGACCTCTCGGCCGCGGCGGACAACGAGCTCGTCAAGCTCGTGAACAAGGTGATCATCGAGGCCTACCAGCAGGGCGCGTCCGATATTCACATCGAGTCGTACCCCGGAAAGCTGAAGACCGAGATCCGCTTCCGCAAGGACGGGTCGCTCTCGCCCTACATCGAGGTTCCGGCGTCCTACCGCAACTCCATGGTCGCGCGACTCAAGATCATGTGCGATCTCGACATCTCGGAGCGCCGCAAGCCGCAGGACGGCAAGATCAAGTTCAAGAAGTTCGGGCCGCTCGACATCGAGCTGCGGGTCGCGACGATCCCGACCCAGGGGGGCGTCGAAGACGTCGTCATGCGGATTCTCGCGGCCGGCGAGCCGATTCCGCTCGATAAACTCGCGCTGTCCCCGCACAACCTCGAGGCGCTGAAGGACACCGTCAGCAAGCCCTACGGACTTTTCTTCGTGTGCGGGCCGACCGGCTCGGGCAAGACGACCACGCTGCACTCGGTGCTGAAGCACCTCAACAGGCCCGAAACGAAGATCTGGACGGCGGAAGATCCGGTCGAAATCACCCAGAAGGGCCTGCGCCAGGTGCAGGTGAACCGCAAGGCCGGGCTCGACTTCGCCACGGTCATGAAATCATTCCTGCGCGCCGATCCGGACATCATCATGGTCGGCGAGATGCGGGACAAGGAGACGACCTCGATCGGGGTCGAAGCCTCGCTCACCGGTCACCTGGTTTTCGCCACCCTGCACACCAACAGCGCGACGGAGTCCATCGTCCGGCTGCTGGACATGGGCATGGATCCGTTCAACTTCGCCGACGCGCTGCTCGGCGTGCTCGCACAACGTCTGGCCAAGCGGCTCTGCGCGAAGTGCAAGGAGGCCTACGTCCCCGGGCAGGAAGAGATCAAGGCGCTTATCACCGAGTACTGCCAGGAGCTTCTGCACACCGTCACGTTCAAGAAGGACACGAAGTCGGCCTACGAGTCGGTCTATCGCGAGTGGACCAGGAATTTTGCGAACGAGCAGGGTCAGTTCACCCTGTATCGCAAGGTGGGCTGCGACACCTGCGGCGGCTCGGGCTACAAGGGCCGGGTCGGACTGCACGAGCTGCTCATCGGCAGCGATCACATCAAGAAGCTCATCCAGGAGCATGCGCGCGTCGCGGAAATGCTGGCCGTGGCGCTGGACGAGGGGATGCGCACGCTCAAGATGGACGGTGTCGAGAAAGTGCTGAGCGGCATCACCGACATCGCCCAGGTGCGCGCGGTCTGTATCAAATAGAGGCTCGCGAGGAATCGCGACCATGCTTCTGCATACAAGAGCTATTGTACGAACAAGGGGGGAACTCCCCCTTGTATATCCCCATGCGAACAAGGGGCGAGCCCCCTGTATATCCCCCTCCTGGCGAGGGCAGTCATCTTTCGACGGGTGGGTCCCGGGGGCCTTCTACCATGCCCGGTAGCCAGATCGCGCCGTTCGTCGACCCGGTCGCACGGCGCGCGACCGACACGTCCGACGACCTGTTCCGCCGTCTCGATCAGCTGAACGAGATCGGAGCCGCGCTTTCCCTCGAGAAGAATCTCAACGCCCTCCTCGAAAAGATTCTCATCGCGGCCCAAACGATCACCCGCGCGGACGGCGGCACGCTGTATCTGGTCAAGGGCGACGACGGGGCCCGGGAGCTCCACTTCGAGATCGTGCGCACCGCGACGCTCAACATCGCGCTCGGTGGGACGACCGGCAACCTCATCCCGTTCTTCCCGATCCAGCTCTACCGGGACGGGCAGCCGAACAATTCGATGGTCGCCGCTCACGCGGCCATTCACGGCACGACCGTGAACATTGTCGATGCGTACACCGAGGAGGGATTCGATTTCTCCGGGACCCGGCAATTCGACCAGAAGACGGGCTATCGCTCGAAGTCGTTCCTCACGGTGCCGATGAAGAACCACGAGGGCGAGATCATCGGTGTCCTGCAGCTCATCAACTGCCATGACACGGTCGGCGGTGAAATCCTGCCGTTCTCGAATTCTGACCAGCGACTCGCTGAGTCGCTTGCCTCGCAGGCGGCGATCGCGCTCACGAACCGGGCGCTGATCATCCAGCTCGAAGCCCTGTTCGAGTCGTTCATCGAGCTGATCAACACCGCGATCGACGAAAAATCACCCTACACGGGCGGGCATTGCCAGCGGGTCCCGCAGCTCACGATGCTGCTCGCCGAGGCGGTCGAACGGACCCAGGACGGACCGCTGCGGAATTTCTCGATGAGCGAGAAGGACCGCTACGAGCTGAAGATCGCCGGCCTGCTGCACGACTGCGGAAAGATCACGACACCGGTGCACGTGGTCGACAAGGCCACCAAGCTCGAGACGATCTTCGACCGGATCAATCTCGTGGATACCCGCTTCGAGGTGCTGAAGCGCGACGCCGAGCTGGCTGCCATGGAGGCGAAGCTCGAGCTTGCACGCCGGCCGGGCTTGGACGAAATGGCCCATCGGGAGATCATGTACGAGATCGAGCGGACGCTTCGCGACCGGGTACGCCAGCTCGACGAAGACCGCAAATTCCTGCGCCGCTGCAACATCGGCGGCGAGTCGATGTCGCGGGAGGAACAGGACCGCGTGCGCCAGATCGGGACGGGCTACAAGTGGCGCGACACATCCGGCGGCAATTCAAACTTCCTTTCCGACGACGAACTCCGAAATCTTACGATTCAGCGCGGCACCCTCACGGCCGAAGAGCGCGAGATCATCAATCACCACATCGTGTCGACGATCAACATGCTCGAGGCGCTGCCCTGGCCCAAGCATCTGAAGAACGTGCCGGAGTATGCCGGCGGGCACCACGAGCGCATGGACGGGAAGGGCTATCCGCGCGGGCTCTCGCGCGAGCAGATGTCGGTGCAGGCCCGGATCATGGGGATCGCCGACATATTCGAGGCGCTGACGGCGAAGGACCGCCCGTACAAGAAGGGCAAGACGCTGTCCGAGTCGTTACGGATCCTGGGCCAGTTCAAGCTGAACGG
>JAABRB010000085.1 GCA_011391185.1 Betaproteobacteria bacterium | reverse complement strand
CCCGAAGCCACAGCAGGCAATGCAGCCAGTGCGGCGGCCGGGGCGGGCTGGGCCGGCACAGAGGATGCCGCCCCGGTTTCGAGCAGCAGAATCAAGCTGCCCTTGGAGACCTTGTCGCCGACCTTGATCTTGATGTCGCGCACGAGTCCGGCGGCCGGAGACGGGATTTCCATCGTGGCCTTGTCCGACTCGACAGTGATCAGGCTTGCCTCGGCCGCAATGCGATCGCCCGGCTTGACGAGCACCTCGATGACCTCGACTTCCTTGAAATCGCCGATGTCGGGAACGGCTATCTGCTCTACACCTCCCGTCGCGGCATCCGGAGCGGAGGCCGGTGCGGCGGCGGGAGCGGCGGGAGCGGCGGCAGGTGCCCGCGACGATTTTTCCGCCAGCGGCAACTCCGGCTGTGCGGCGGCACGCGGGGACGCACGCTTCGCGGACGCTGGCGGGGGTTCGGCTGGCGTCGCGCTGGGCTCCAGCGTCAGGATCGATGCACCCTGCGAGACCTTGTCGCCGACCTTGACGCGCAGCTCCTTGACCACGCCCGACTCGGGAGCGGGGATCTCCATCGTCGCCTTGTCGGACTCGAGCGTGATCAGCGACTGCTCCGCCGCGACCGTATCGCCGGGCTTTACCAGGATCTCGATGACGTCGACGCTATCGAAGTCGCCGATGTCGGGGACCCGTACTTCCTTCATCGCGCCCATACTCTTCTCAAACCGTTGTCGGGTTCGGCTTCGCCGGATCGATACCATACTTTGCGATCGCATCGGCAACCACTGCGGGCTTCACCGCACCCTGATCGGCGAGCGCCTTGAGTGCCGCGACCGTCACCCACTTCCGGTCCACTTCGAAATGATGACGCAGTTTCGCGCGCGTATCCGAGCGGCCGAAGCCGTCGGTTCCGAGCACCCGATAGACCCTTCCGGACGGAATGTACGGACGGATCTGCTCGGCGAACGCCTTGACGTAATCGGTGGCGGCGATCACCGGTCCGTCGCGACCGTCCAGGCATTGTTCAACGAAACTCTTGCGTCGCATCCCGGCAGGATGCAGCAGATTCCAGCGATCGGCATCGAGACCTTCGCGGGCGAGCTCGGTAAAGCTCGGGCAGCTCCAGATATCCGCGGCGACGCTCCAGTCGCGCTCGAGCAACTCCGCGGCGGCGATCACCTCCCGCAGAATGGTGCCTGAGCCGAGCAGCTGCACACGGTGCTTGCCGGCCCCGCCCGTCTTGAAAAGGTACATGCCCTGCAGGATGCCGGCCTCCGCTCCCGCGGGCATTCCGGGATGCTCGTAGTTCTCGTTCATCACCGTGATGTAATAGAACACGTCCTCCTGCCCGGCCACCATGCGCCGCAGCCCGTCGTGGATGATGACGGCAAGCTCGTAGGCGAACGTGGGATCGTAGGAGACGCAGTTCGGAATGATCGACGAGAGGATGTGGCTGTGACCATCCTCGTGCTGCAGCCCTTCCCCGTTCAGTGTCGTGCGTCCGGCTGTCGCGCCGATCAGGAAGCCGCGCGCGCGCTGGTCCCCCGCGGCCCAGTTCAGGTCTCCTGTGCGCTGAAAGCCGAACATCGAGTACACGATGTAGAACGGCACCATCAGAACATTGGAATGACTGTACGAGGTGGCCGCGGCGATCCACGAGGACATCGCGCCCAACTCGTTGATCCCTTCTTCGAGGATCTGCCCCGCCTTGTCCTCGCGGTAGTACATCACCTGATCCCGGTCGACCGGGGTGTACTTCTGGCCTTCCTGGGAGAAGATGCCGAGCTGCCGGAACATCCCTTCCATGCCGAACGTGCGTGCCTCGTCGGGCACGATCGGGACCACGAATTTTCCGAGCTCCTTGTCGCGCACCAGCGCCGTGAGGATCCGCACGAAGGCCATCGTCGTCGAAATCTCGCGCCCCTCGGTCGCCTTCATGACCGACTCGAATGCGGAAAGCGCGGGGACCTGTGGAACGACGTCCGCCTTGCGCCGACGCTGCGGCAGGTAGCCGCCGAGCGCCTTGCGGCGTTCGTGCAGGTACTGCATTTCCGGACTGTCCTTCGGCGGAAGGTAGAACGGCAGCTTCTCCAGATCCTCGTCGGGAACCGGCACATTGAAGCGATCGCGGAACTGGCGGATCGTCTCGATGTCGAGCTTCTTCAGCTGGTGGGTCGGGTTCTTCGCCTGACCCTGCCGCCCGAGGCCATAGCCCTTGATGGTCTTCGCCAGGATGACGGTCGGCTGGGACTGGTGCTTCGTGGCCGCCGCGTAGGCGGCGTAGATCTTGTGCGGATCGTGACCGCCACGGTTCAGACGCCAGATGTCGTCGTCAGTCATGCGCGACACCATCTCCAGCAGCTTCGGATGCTTGCCGAAGAAGTGCTTGCGGACGAACGCGCCGTCGTTGGCCTTGTAGTTCTGATATTCACCGTCGACCGTCTCTTCCATCACCTTCTGGAGATGGCCCTCACTGTCGCGCGCGAGCAGCGGATCCCAGTAGGAACCCCACAGCAGCTTGATCACGTTCCAGCCCGCGCCGCGGAAGTCGCCTTCGAGCTCCTGGATGATCTTGCCGTTGCCGCGCACCGGACCGTCCAGCCGCTGCAGGTTGCAGTTGACGATGAAGATCAGGTTGTCGAGCTTCTCGCGCGCAGCCATGCCGATCGCGCCGAGCGACTCGGGCTCGTCCATCTCGCCGTCGCCGAGAAAAGCCCAGACCTTGCGCCCCTCGGTCTTCGCGAGCCCGCGGGCCTCGAGGTACTTGAGGAAACGCGCCATATAGATCGCCTGGATCGGACCGAGGCCCATCGACACCGTCGGGAACTGCCAGAAGTCGGGCATGAGCCACGGATGCGGATACGACGAGACGCCCTTGCCGTCGACTTCGCGACGGAAGTTGTCCAGCTGGTCTTCGGTCAACCGCCCTTCCATCAGGGCCCGCGCGTAGATTCCGGGCGCCGCGTGCCCCTGGAAGTAGATGAGATCGCCGCCGTGCTCGGCGGTCGGCGCACGCCAGAAATGGTTGAAACCGATTCCGAACAGCGTGCCCACCGATGCGAATGTCGCAATGTGCCCGCCGAGGTCGCCCGCGCGCTTGTTCGCGCGCGCCACCGTCACCATCGCGTTCCAGCGCACGTACGAGCGGATACGCTCCTCGAGCGAGGAATCGCCGGGCGAGCGCTCTTCGAGATGCGGTGGGATGGTGTTGTGGTAGGCGGTGTTCGCCGAAAAGGGAATGAATGCCCCGTGGTGGCGCGCCCGCTCGATCATCTTCTCGAGCAGGAAATGCGCGCGCTCGGGTCCCTCGCGCTCGAGCACCGCCTGGAGCGCGTCGAGCCATTCCTGGGTTTCCAGGATGTCGGGGTCGTTCGCGGCGTTGAAATCGGGCTGCGCAGACATGCAAGGCTCCTCCTGGGGCGCGCGACCACGGAACAAGAACGGACTGCGCGGGCTGCGGGAAAGGGGACGGGCTAGCTTAATACGCGGATCGGCTCCCAGCCACCGCGCGCCCACCGCGGCCCCCCCGCTTGCTTCCAACGTGCTTCCAACGTGCTTCCAACGTGCTTCCATCATCCGCAACAGCCCTCCGGATTGTAGGATGGGCGGCGGCGAGGGGTCAAGTTTGCGGAGTGCCGTCTGCGGCAGCGCAAAGCGGGTGCAGTGCTAGAATTTGCAGCCTCTTCGTCATTCCCCCCATGCAAACCCGGATCATCGATGGTGCCGCACTCGCGCGGCGTCTACGCTCGAATCTGCGCGATCGCGCAGCGCAGCTCACTGCCCAGGGCCGCCAGCCGGGACTCGTCGCCATACAGGTCGGCGAGGATCCCGCGTCGAAAGTCTACGTGCGCACCAAGATGAAGGCATGCGCAGAGGTCGGCCTCCATTCGGAGCACATCGAGCTGCCGGCGGACACTGCCGAGGCGGCATTGCTCGCGCGAATCGACGGCTTCAATCGCGATTCGCGCATTCACGGCATCCTGGTGCAACTGCCGCTGCCCGCGCAAATCTCCGCGGACAACGTGCTGCGCGCGATTGCGCCCGAGAAGGACGTCGACGGATTTCATCCCTGCAACGTGGGTCTGCTCGCCACCGGCCAGCCGCGCTTCGTGCCCTGTACGCCGGCGGGCGTGATGGCCATGCTGGCGGCGGAGGATATCGCGCTCGAAGGGCGGGAAGCGGTCGTCGTCGGTCGCAGCAATATCGTCGGCAAACCGGTGGCCATGCTGCTCTTGCAAAAGGGCGCCACCGTCACCATCTGCCACTCGAAGACGCGGGATCTCGTTGCCCAGATTGCGCGGGCGGATGTGCTGATCGCGGCGGTGGGCCGGCCGCATCTTATTCGCGGTGAAATGATCAAGCCCGGCGCCGTGGTCATCGACGTCGGCATCAATCGCTTGCCGGACGGCAAGCTGGCCGGCGACGTGGCGTTCGAGACCATGCTCGGAAAGGCCTCGCATGTCACGCCGGTACCCGGCGGCGTCGGTCCGATGACCGTGACAATGCTGATGGCCAACACGGTTCGGGCCGCGGAGTTGGCGAATGGAAGCACGTCGTAGACGACATTCGCGTTTCACATTCACCCCTCCACCCATGAAGACAGACGTCAATCCCCTGCTCGATTTTTCCGGACTGCCCCGTTTTTCCGCCGTCAGGCCCGAGCACATCGGCCCGGCGTGCGACCTGCTGCTCGCCGACTGCCGGGCGACTGTAGCGCGGCTCGCCGAACCAGCGACGCCCACGACCTGGCACGGGTTCGTGGAGCCACTGGAAGATGTGAACGAGCGACTGTCGCGTGCCTGGGGAATCGTCGCGCACCTGCACGGCGTGCTCGACAGCCCGCCGCTGCGCGAGGCGTACAACGCGAACGAGCCGAAAATCGTCCAGTACTGGACCGAGCTCGGCCAAAACGAAGCGCTCTTCGCCAAGTACAAGGCGCTGCGGGCCAGCGACGGCTATGCGCAACTTGACGCGGCGCAGCGTCGGATCGTGGACAACGAGCTGCGTGACTTCCGGCTGTCCGGCGCGGAACTGCCGGCCGATCAGAAAAAGCGCTTCGCGATAATCGCGGAGGAACTCGCCGGCATTGCAACGCGCTTCTCGGAGAACGTGCTCGATGCGACGAATGCGTTCGTGATCCAGGTCGAGAAGCGTGACACGCTCGCCGGGATCCCGGACGACGTCCTGGAAGCTGCCCATGCCGCGGCCGAACACGACGGGAAACCGGGCTGGAAGCTGACGCTTCAGGCACCGTGCTACATCCCGGTGATGCAGTATGCCGAGAACCGGGCGTTGCGTGAGCGCCTCTATCATGCGTTCAGCACGCGGGCGAGCGAGCAGTACGGAAACGCGCTTGTCGAGGCGGAGCGGTTCTCGGCGCAATCTTGCGCGACCGGGGAGGCACCCGGCACGGCCGATGCGGAGACGCGCGCGGGCAAGTGGGACAACACGTCGCTCATCGCGCGCATTCTCGAGCTGCGCAGGGAGGCCGCCGCGCTGCTGGGTTACGCCAGCTATGCCGAGGTCTCGCTCGTGCCGAAAATGGCGGAGTCGCCACGCGAAGTGTTCGCGTTTCTCGATGACCTGGCCGAGAAATCCATGCCCTTCGCGCGACGCGACTTCGCCGAGCTGCATGAATTCGCCGCGGCCGAGCTGAGCCTCGAAACGCTCGCCGCGTGGGACATCGCGTTCGCGTCGGAGAGACTGCGGAAGCAGCGGTATGCGTATTCCGAGCACGAGGTGAAACAGTATTTTCCCGAAGCCAAGGTGCTGGAAGGGATGTTCCGCGTCGTGCAAACGCTCTACGGCGTCCATATCGCGCCCGACACCGCCGAGACCTGGCATCCGGACGTGCGGTTTTTCCGGATCAACGATGCGGACGGTTCACTGGTCGGCCGGTTCTATCTCGATCTCTACGCACGCGAGACGAAGCGCGGCGGCGCGTGGATGGACGAGGCGATGGCGCGGCGTCGCAAGGGCGGGACGCTGCAGACTCCGGTCGCCTACCTGGAGTGCAACTTCCCCGCGCCGGTCGGAACCAAACCGGCGCTCTTCACGCACAACGACGTGACCACGCTCTTCCACGAGTTCGGACACGGGCTGCATCACCTGCTCACCCGGGTGGACCATCTCGGCGTCTCCGGCATACACGGCGTCGAGTGGGACGCGGTCGAGCTTCCCAGCCAGTTCATGGAGAACTACTGCTGGGAATGGGACGTGCTCCGGCACATGACTGCCCACGTCGAAACCGGAGCGCCGCTGCCGCGGGATATGTTCGACCGGATGACGTCCGCGAAAAACTTCCAGGCGGGCATGCACATGGTGCGTCAGCTCGAGTTCGCGTTGTTCGACATGCGCCTGTACAACGACTTCGACGCGCGGAGCGGCAAGACACCCCTCGACGTGCTCGACGAAGTTCGACGCCAGGTCGCGGTGGTCATCCCGCCCGCCTATCACCGGCTGCCGAACAGCTTCGGGCACATCTTCGGTGGGGGGTATGGCGCGGGGTACTACAGCTACAAGTGGGCCGAGGTGCTCTCCGCCGATGCGTACAGCCTGTTCGAGGCCAACGGCGTTCTCGACCCGGCCACCGGGCGGCGGTTCCGGGACGAGGTCCTGGCGGTGGGGGGCAGCCGTCCGGCGCTCGAATCCTTCGAACTATTTCTCGGTCGCAAGCCGAAAGTCGATGCCCTGCTGAGGCACAGTGGTATGATCATTGCATAAGTGTCCCTTGCGTAAGTCCCGGTTCCTTATCAACTTTCCTCGTCGGAGGGAAGCGATGCAACTTCTGCTTACTGATCGCCGTTCTGTCGGGTCTATCCTCGTAGCGGCCGCGCTGCTGATCGGTTGCGTGTCGTCCGCCGCACTCGCCCAGACCTACCGCTGGGTGGACAAGGACGGGCGAGTCCACTATACCGACACCCCGCCGCCGCCCGCGTCCAGTCGCAGCGTCGAGCGGATTTCCGCCCAGTCGGGCACCGTCTCCGATTCGCAGCCGCTGGCGTTTGGCGTCCAGCAGGCGGTGAAGGTGAACCCGGTCAAGCTCTATACGTTCAGCGGATGCAGCGCCGCCTGCAGCGATGCGAAGGCGCTGCTCGAAAATCGCGGCGTGCCATACACCGAAGTTTCGGTCGATTCCCCCGACAAGCGCGAGGAACTGAAGCGCGTGTCAGGGGGAAGCAACGTGCCGGTGCTGCTCGTCGGCAGGACGGTCAAGCAGGGATTCGAGGCGAGCATGTATAACGCCGCGCTCGACGACGGCGGCTACCCGAAGACTTCGCAGCTACTCCCCGGGCAAAAGGCCCGCCAGGAAGAAAAGGTCGCGGCCAAACCCGCACCCGCGGCAGCCCCCGAAAAGCCGAAGGGCCCCTACGCGCCGCGGTAGGCTGAACCACCCCGCCCGCTCGCGGGCACCCCTCCTTGAAAGGGAGGGGAGGATTAATGAATTTTCCCCTCCTCTTCGAGGAGGGGTGGTTGTGAAGCAACCGGGGTGGTGTTCCAGAGCCTTTATCGAAGCCTCAACCACCCCGCCCGCTCGCGGGCACCCCTCCTTGAAAAGGAGGGGAGGATCTAAGGCATTTTCCCCCTCCTCTCCGAGGAGGGGTGGTGCACAGCGCATGCCGTTACACTCGCGACATGAAGCTCGCGACGTGGAACGTCAATTCCCTCAAGGTCCGTCTCGGGCACCTGCTCGACTGGGTCGCCCGGCACCGGCCGGACGTCGTCTGCATCCAGGAGACCAAACTCGAGGATGCGAAATTTCCGGTCGCGGATCTGGAAACGGCCGGATACCGCAGCGCGTACGCCGGGCAGAAGACCTACAACGGCGTGGCGATTCTCGCCCGCGCGCCCCTCGAGGCGGTCGCCTCCGGCATCCCCGGTTTTGCCGACGAGCAGAAACGCGTGCTGAGCGCGACCGTGGCGGGTGTGCGCATCGTCTGCGCGTACGTGCCGAACGGCCAGTCGATCGACTCGGAAAAGTATCGCTACAAGCTCGACTGGCTCGCGGCGTTCGAGCGGTGGCTCGGCGCCGAGCTGAAGGCCCATTCCCGGCTCGCCGTTCTTGGCGATTACAACATCGCGCCCGACGAGCGCGACGTTCACGATCCGCAGCTCTGGGAGGGGCAGGTGCTTTTCTCGGTGCCCGAGCGAGCGGCGTTCCAGCGACTGCTCGGTCTCGGCTTCCAGGACAGTTTCCGGCTCTTCGACCAGGCCGAGCGCTCCTTCTCCTGGTGGGACTACCGGATGAACGCATTTCGCCGCAAGATGGGGCTGCGCATCGATCACATCCTGCTGTCCGCTGATCTCGCGGCACACTGCACGGGATGCACCATCGATCTCGAGCCCCGCCGACTGGAGCGCCCCTCCGATCACGCGCCGGTGACCGCGGTCGTCACGGTTTAGCGGCGCTCTGGAACACCACCCCGTCCGCTACGCGACCACCCCTCCTCGAAGAGGAGGGGAAAAAGGCGTTAATCTCCCCTCCTTTTCAAGGAGGGGTGTCGGGCGAAGCCCGACGGGGTGGTTGGCATCGTTCGATCGATTTCAGCCATCCCCACTTGTGCCGAGAAACTCCAACCGCTCGCCAGCCACTTCGATGACATCGCCGGCCCGCAGTTCCTCGGGTTCGGCACCGAGCGGTCGATCATTGATCCTGGCGCGCTTGCCGCCCGCGACGTGCGAGATGAAGTACCCGTGCGGCCGCCGGCGAACGACCGCCAGGCTCACGCCGCGCTCGCCGAATGTCGCAAGGGGACGTTCGAGTGGCACGTCGCTGCCGACGAAACGTCCGGCCAGTCCACGCACCGAAGCGAGCGGAAACCGGGTGCGTATCGCACGCGCCACCGCAATCGGCGCCGCGTCCGTTCGGTTTCCGGGCAGCCCGGGAACCGTCGCGTTGTAGATCATCGTGCGCTCGAGGTCGGCTTCGAGGCTTGCCCGGCGATTCCGGTAGACGATGCGGCTCGTCCCGATCTCGATCAGGTCTTCGTTCTGCAGCACGTGCGACTCGGTGACGCGCGCGCCGTTCACGATCGTTCCGTTGCGGCTGCCGACGTCCTGCAGCACATGATCGAGCCCGACGGTCGTGATCACCGCGTGAGTCTTGCTCGCCGCCACGTCGGTCAGGGCGACATCGCACGCCGGATCGCGCCCGATCGTGAGCCGTGCCTTGTCGACAAACTGATGCGCGTCGGGAACGCCGGGGGAGCTCACCACGATTTTCGCCATCGCCCGCTCCTATCCCGCGCGCAACCAGCCGAACAAGCGCTGGCGCCAGCCGCCGCCGGTCTGCGCCTCGCCCTCGACACGCGCGAGCAGCACCGAGATGTTGTCCTGCCCGCCGTTGTCGTTCGCGAGCTCCACCAGCACCTCGGCGGTCATGTCCAGGTTGCAGCCGAGCGCGGCGAGCGTGAGCTCGATGTCGGCGTCGTCCACCATGTCGTTCAAGCCGTCCGAGCAGAGCAGGAGAATGTCATCGGGGAGGACATCGAATTCGCCGACCTCGGGCGTCGCATCGTAGCCGGCCCCCAGCGCACGCGTCACGAGGCTGCGGTTCTGCGAGACCCGGGCGCTCTCGCGGTCCAGCATGCCGGTCTCGGCCTGTTCCTGGAGCACCGAGTGGTCACGGGTCAGGAGCTTGAGGCGTCCCGCCCGCATCCGGTACACCCGCGAGTCGCCGACGTGACCGATCGTGACGCGGCCTGCTCCGAACAAGGCCACCGCCAGGGTCGTGCCCATGCCGGTTTGCGCGGAATCCGACCGGCCCGCGCGGCATATGGCCTGGTTCGCTTCCTGAACGGCATCGCGCACGCGATCCGCTCCCTGGGTGCCGCGGGAAGCACCCCTGGAAAGCCGCTCGATCACGATGCGAGTCGCCATTTCCGCCGCGACATCGCCGGCGTTGTGTCCGCCCATTCCGTCTGCCAGCACGAATGCGTCGATGGCAGGGTCCTGGGCGACGCTGTCGTCGTTGAACGCGCGAATCTGCCCGGCATGCGTGGCGGAGGCGGTGGTCAGGCGATAGCGCATGGTCAGGCTCCCACCCACCGTGCATTCAGGGGGGCGATCCGGACGGCGCAGGCGAGGAGGGTGGCGCGGCTCATGGCGGTCTACCCGCATTTTCCATGAGCGGCGCCGCAAACACGCGGAGGAAATGCATGGCGTGATGCGTGACACGCTTGTGCGCGTTAAAAAGTACCGTTCGTGAGCTCTTCGCGGCGATGCGGGAATCGTTGCTTGACGCGCTTTGCGCGCCCACTTAGGTTTGAACGGATAGGTTTGAACGGATCAGGTGTGGGCGCTGGCGCGACCGTGTCGGGCCGTGACGACACACCGATTACGGGTCATTTCTGCTGGTCAATTCTTGCGACGTCGTCCGGGCATGCTGGAACAGTTAGGCCGGTACCAAATCCAGTCCGAGCTGGGGCGCGGGGCGATGGGCATCGTCTATCGCGCGCGCGATCCGCTCATCGACCGGGCGGTGGCGATCAAGACGATCCGGGTCGATCTGCCGGCGGATGAGCTGGCGCTCTTCGAGGCGCGGTTCTTCACCGAGATACGCGCTGCCGGCAGCCTCAATCACGCCAACATCGTCACGATCCACGATGCGGGCAAGGAAGGCGGGCTCGTCTACGTCGCGATGGAGCTCCTCGAAGGCCCGTCGCTTGCCGACCTGCTGGTTGCACACTCGCCCGTTCCGCCCGCCCGCATCGCGACCATCGGCGCCCAGATTGCCGACGCGCTCGCCTACGCCCACGCGCGGGGCATCGTGCACCGCGACGTCAAGCCGGCCAACATCCTCCTGGTTCGCGATCGGCTGCCGAAGCTGACCGATTTCGGGGTTGCCCGGCTGCCCAATGCCGCGGCCACGCTGGGCGGAACGCTGATCGGCTCGCCCAAGTACATGTCCCCGGAACAGGTGTCCGTGCAGCCGGTCGACGGGCGCTCGGATGTCTTTTCGCTGGGCGTGGTGCTGTACGAGCTCCTCACCGGCGAGGCGGCATTTGCGGGTGATGATCTGCACGCGGTCATGCGCCGTGTCGTGCACCATACGCCGCCCGCGCCGGCGGCGTTGAATCCGCACGTTCCGGCGGCGCTGGACGCCATCGTG
>JAABRB010000084.1 GCA_011391185.1 Betaproteobacteria bacterium | reverse complement strand
CTCGCCGGCGAGATTGAAGAGCGGCCCCCCGGAGTTGCCGGGGTTGACAGCCACGTCGGTCTGGATGAACGGCACCAGGCGCTCATCGGGCAGGTTGCGCGATTTCGCCGAGACGATTCCCGCGGTCACCGTGCTCTCGAGTCCGAAGGGCGAGCCGATTGCGGCCACCCATTCACCGACTTCGGTCTTGCTCACATCGCCGATGCGAACCGCCGGAAGCCCGGTGGCCTCGATCTTGAGCACCGCGACATCAGTGCGCGCATCGACACCCAGCACCTTGGCGGGAAACTCGCGCTTGTCCGAGAGTTTGACGATGACCTCGTCGGCCCCGTCCACCACGTGAGCATTGGTGAGAATCAGTCCGTCGGGACTGATGAGAAAGCCCGAGCCCACGCCCTGGCTGGGCTGCGGCGTGCGCGGGCCGCCTTGCTCCCCGCCGCGCGGCATGGGCATGCCAAAGCGCCGGAAGAACTCTCCGAACGGGCCGTCCTCGTCGAACTGCGGCATGCCGGCCGTAACCTCCGACCCGGACTTCTTCACCGCCACGTTCACGACCGTGGGACCCTGCTCCTTCACCAGTTGGCTGAAGCCGGGCAGCGCCTGCCGGGCCGCCGCGGGGGTCGCGGCCGCCGTGGGGGTTGCGCTCATGGCATTGGCCGCCGCCACGCCGGGCAGCTTCACATCGGTGCAGCCTGCCGCAAACGCAGCGGCAACCGCCAGGGCGATGGCCGCAGGGGCCAGACGATTGTGTTTCATCATTGTTCTCTCCTGTTGCTGGTGAGCGCCGAGGGACCATCCCTCGTCTCGCCGGAGATGATGAAACGCGATCCTTAAGCCGGACTTAAGCCCCCCGCGGGCGCGTCAGGCAGGCGTGAAGCGGACGCGAACTGCCAGCCCGGCGCCGCCGAGCCCCGCGCCGAGCTCCACGCGCGCGCGGTGCAGGTCGGCCACCTGGCGCACGATGGCGAGGCCGAGACCGCTGCCGGGCTGCGCGGTGCCGGCGACGCGATAGAAGCGATCGAATACCCGTGGCCGCTCGCTCTCGGGTATGCCGGGTCCGTCGTCCGAGACCTCGAGAATCGCATCGCCGGCCGCGTTCGACACTCGCACCACGATCGCGCCGCCGGGAAGCGCATAGCGAATCGCGTTGTCGACGAGATTGGAGAGAAGGATTCGCAAGGCATCTTCGCTGCCAAGCGTCGTGACATGCTCCTCCGCGTCCAGCTCGAGCGCGATGCCCTGCGCTTCGGCGAGCGGCGCGCGATCGCCCGTCACCGAGAGTGCCAACGCGCCAAGCTCAACGCGTTCGAAACTCCTGTCCGCCGCGTCCGGCTCGAGACGCGCCATGACCAGCAGCTGCTCGACGAGTCGTGTCGCGCGCTTGACGCCCGCCCTCAGCCGCGCCACGGCGCTCGCCCGCTCGGCGTCGGTCTTGGCGCGCTCGAGCAGCTGGATCTGCAGGCCCAGCGCGGTGAGCGGCGTGCGAAGCTCGTGTGCCGCATCGGCGGCAAAGCGGCGCTGCAGACCGAAGGCGAGTTCAAGGCGTGAGAGCAGTCCGTTCAGCGACGCCACGAGCGGCGCAATTTCCTCGGGCAGCCGGTCCGCGGGCAGCGGCGCGAGCGAGGCGGCGCCGCGCGACGCGATGGTGCGCGCCAGCCGTGCGACCGGTGCGAGCCCGTGCCCCACCACCAGCCAGATCAACACGCCGAAGAGCGGTAGCGCGGCGAGAATCGGAACCAGGATCCGTAGCGCCACGTCGGTGGCGAGCTCGCGCCGCAGGGCGATCGGCTGGCCGACCTGGATCGTCTGATGGCCCGTCGTGGCCGTATAGACGCGCCACTCGCGTTCCTCGTGCGCGAGCGTCACGTACCCTTGCGTGCGCACCAGCGGCAGCGGCGTCCCCGTATTCGACAGATAGAGCGCGACTCCGGTCGGGTCCCAGATCTGCACCACCACCCGCTGGCGCGCATCGGAACCGCCCCGCGTCAGCCGCGAGAGATCGAGCACGGCATGGTCGCGCAGCGAAAGCGCGACCTGGCGGAGCTCCTCGTCGAGCAGCGCATTGATCTCGCTCCGCGCGGACAGATAGGTCGCCGCACTCGCCAGCACGCCGACGAGCAGCAACGCGCCGAGCAGGGCGACGAGCAGGCGCTGTCGCAGGGAGGTCATCCGCCGGTCTCCAGCGTGTAGCCGACGCCGCGCACATTGCGGATGATTTCGATCCCGATCTTGCGGCGTAGATTGTGAACGTGCACTTCGACGGCGTTGCTCGAGATCTCCTCGCCCCAGCCGTACAGGCGGTCTTCCAGCTGCGATCGCGAGAGCACGACCCCGGGCCGCTCGGCGAGCGCCGCAAGCAAAGTGAATTCCCGTGCCGAGAGTGCGACGGGACGCTCGTCCACGAACACCTCGCGGGTTGCCGGAATGAGCGTGAGCGGCCCGCAGCGCACATCCGGTTCCGCGCGCCCGGCGGCGCGGCGCAGCAGCGCGCGCACGCGCGCCGCGAGCTCATCGAGATCGAACGGCTTGACGAGATAGTCGTCGGCGCCGGTATCCAGGCCTTTGACACGGTCCGAAGGCGTGTCGCGCGCGGTGATCACCAGGACCGGGACGTCGTTGTGCGCGTTGCGCAGCGCAGCCAGCACCTCCATTCCGCCGCGGCGCGGCAAGCCGAGATCGAGCAGCATCAGATCGTACCTTTCGGCCCTGAGCGCGGTCTCTGCAGCGCTCCCGTCCTGCACCCAATCGACGGCGTAGCCTTCCTGGTGCAGTCCTTCGCGCACCGCGTCGCCAATCATCCGGTCGTCTTCGACCAGCAGCAGCCTCATTGGTTTGTCCCGCGGCGGGCGATGGTGCGCGGACCCGACTCAGCCCGCCCGGTAGCTCTGGAGCTCGAAGTGGTCGCGCGAGAGGAGATTCAGCGCGGCCGCCTGCGTCTGGAACGTGAAACGGATCGAGCGTCGCACAGCCGGCGCGAGCCACGCGGTTGCGTAGACTCTTACCGCGTCCGCCGTGTTGTCCATCTGGCCGGCGACGAAAAGTCGGGAGCCGAGAATCTCGATTCTCACCGCGTCGAAGGTCCCGGCCGGAACGGATACGCGCTCGGTGCCGACGGCACGCGCCGTGGTCGTCCAGGTGGTGCCCCAGTTCACGGCCGGCATCGTCACGTTGATCCGCTCGCCGGTCGGCACAGCGCCGAATGCGAGCAGATAGGGCGAGAACTCGTGTACCATCAGATTCGTGAGCGGCCGCGCGGCGACCTCCCAGGCCGACGTGAACAGCCGGTCTCCGCCGCCTGGCTCACCTTGCAGTACCAGGCGGTCCTGGATTCCCTGATCGCTGACGGCGGTGACCGTGTACGTCAGCGTGCGCGGCGCAACGGCGCTCCAGTCGCTCCGATATCCGAACGTCCACGTCGCGCCGACGCTCGGTGCGCTTCCCGTGACAACCGTGCGCGGCGCAAGTGTCGGTGCCACGCAACCGCCCACCAGCGCCACGACCGCGCCGGCGCCCAGCCCCGAGATTACCCTGCGCCGGGCCGGGCTCTGCAACGCACCAGCGGTGGCCGCGTTCGCGATTCGTATCGTCATGAAGAACTCCTTGCAGCTGGTCTGTTTCCGGGCGTCCGCGCAGGACACGACACGCGCTTTTCCTGCCGGCCGTGCGTGCGATACTATCGCCGTTTTCCGATGATAGCCAAGAGCACACCAAGAGCACACCAAGAGCACACCAAGAGCACACCAAGAGCACACCAAGAGCACACCAAGAGCACAGGAGGTCACTCAGATGCAATCTCTCAGGGCCGGATGGGTCGCGATATGCGGCAGTTCGCTACTTTCAGCCTGCGCACCGGACGCGTGGAAGCCCGCCAACGAATTCGACGCGTTTCTCAACCAGGTGCAGACGGCGTGCTACTACTCCCCGCTCGGCACCACCAACATCGGCAATCTGTTGAACGCGAACGCTTCCGACGACGCGTCGTACTTCATGGACGAGACTTCGCGCCTCTACTACGGACGCATCACACCCCAGAACTGGACCATGGCCATTACGTCGCAGCTGCAGGCGAACGCAACGGACCGGGGAATCACATGCCTGCTGAACGAGTACCAGAAGGAGAAGGGCAAAGCGAAGTAGCCCGTCGCAGGACGCGGTTTCGGCCGCACGTCGGTAACCGGCGCTGAATAATGCAACGAGGGGGCCGGCGGCCCCCTCGTACGAGTCTTTCGGCTCGCGCCGTCTAGTTGAGATCCTTGTCCTTCCAGAACTTCGTTCCGGCGATCGCGCCACCGTACTGCAGGCCGTTCGGGGTGAGCGTGTAGTAGGTCGCATCGGCGATCAGATTTTCGCCAGCACCGCTGCCGATCTTCTTGTCCGCGACGCCAGCGCTTGCCGCGCCGCCCCCGCCGAACTCCCAGCCCTTGTCCACGAAGGTTCTTACGGCTGTCTCGTTCTTGAACACGATCAGGACCCGGGTTTGCGATATGCCGATCTGCACGCCCGCGCTGGCCTGCGCCATGTCCATGAAGGTTTCCTTGCCGGTCTTCCGGTCGTGAACGAGACCCTTGCCGCCTGCGCCGCCGATGAGAAAAGAGAGGCCATAGGTGGTGAATGTCGCGTAACCGGTCGACTTCTCGACCTGGCCCTTGAGTTTCGGCTCGGCTTTGTAAAAATCTTCGAGGGTCGTCTTCGACGACTTGCGCAGTTCCGCCTGCTTTTCCGCCTGCTTTTCCGCCTTTGAGCCCTCGGCGAGCGCGTTGCCGCCCGCGAGGGCAATGATGGCCACGCCGGCGGCGAGCATTTGGTAGAGTTTCATGAATCCCGTCCTTTCGAGTCGTGCCGTGAAATTCTTATGAAAACGGTGCAGCATACCGTGCGATTCGGCCCGGAAAAATGTTCTGCACAAGTGTGGATCGCGTGGATCGCGGCCTGGCGCTCGAGGGTACGAGGGTGCGTTGGAGCGCCGGTGGCGATCTGTACGTATTGTAGGACGCCTGAGCGCGCTCAGCCACCGCGGGGACACAAAATCCTGTCGTGGCGCCACGACGGCGCGCCCGGACTTTCCCCGCTATCCTAACCGGGTTAATGTGCACCCAGGCGTGGCGGGATGCTCCGCCCGGGCCGGAATAATCCACTGACAAGCGCATAATGAGGACTCTCGGTCGCTACGTTCTGCAAGAGGAAATCGGGCGCGGCTCGATGGGCACGGTCTTCAAGGCGTCCGACCCGATGATCGAGCGCACGGTCGCCATCAAGACGATCAACGCGTTGCAGATCCAGGATGGCAGCGTCGAGCCCCGCCGGCGCTTTCTGCGCGAGGCGAAGGCGGCCGGTCGGCACAGCCATCCATGCATCGTGACGATCTACGACGTCGGCGAGTTCGAGGACATCGCCTACATCGTGATGGAGCTGCTCGAGGGGCGCTCGCTCAAGGACATCCTCGACCGTGGCGAGCGGATATCGCTCGCCACGGCCGTGCACATCGTGCTACAGACCGCCGATGCGCTCGGATTTGCCCATTCGCAGGGCGTCGTTCATCGCGACATCAAGCCCGGCAACTTGATGCTGACGAAGCAGGGGCTGGTGAAGATCACCGACTTCGGGATCGCGCGCATCGACCAGATGTCCCGCACCCGTACCGGCGTCGTGATCGGCTCGCCCCGCTACATGTCGCCCGAGCAGGTCTCGGGCAAGAAGGCCGACGGCCGGAGCGACGTGTTTTCGCTCGGGATCGTTCTGTACGAGCTCGTCACGGGCGTGGCGCCGTTCGATGCCGCGCGTCCGGAGGATTTCCTCACGCTGATGCAGAACATCGTCAGCAAGGCGCCTGCGCCGGCGAGCGGCCTCAATTCCGAAGTACCGGCGGCGCTCGATGCGGTCATCGAGCGGGCATTACAAAAAATACCGGACGAGCGCTACGCGACGGCGGAACAGCTGGCCAAAGACCTGCGCGCAGTCCTGCTGGGTGACCTGAAGGGGACCGAGAACAAATCGGATATCGCGGCGCTCGCGGGCACCGGTAACCTCGTGATGCCGGAGTTCGACCTGTTCGCGACCAACGAGCCGGCCAGCGATCAAAAGTCCGCACCCCGGCGGCAGGATTCCGCAGCAGAGAAGGCGGCAACGCGGGCCGGGAAGGGCGGGGGCGCGAGCTTGCTCGAGCGGCTCAAGAACCAGGCCGAGGCACTGGAGAGCGAAACCTCGACCGATGAGCTCGGCGCGCAGACACTCATGCTCGCGCTCGATATCGAACGGAAGATGCGCACCGGCTTTGCGTTCTACGAGGAGCTGGTCCGCTATCTCGGCATCGTCAAGCCGGAGATTGCGCATGGCTATGCGCTCGACGGCGTCGGCGCGTTCGCCCGGCCCAAGATCGCCGACGCGTTCGTCGACAGCAAGTTGCGCCGCGCCGACGGGCGGCCCTGGATGGACTTGATCACGCTCACCCTCGTCTGCGTTTCGCCGACCACGCTGCGCTGCGAGCGCGCCGCCGCCGAGACGCAACCGATGATCGATCGGCTCACCGCAGCAAATTTGCGCTATACCTCGGATGACTCGGACGGCGGCCGAAACGGGGGTGCGAGCACGTTCGAGATTGCGGGCGAGATCACCATCTACGCCCGGGTCATGGCCGATCGCGAGCGCGGCCGGCTCGCATTCCTCTGCAAGAACGTGGCGCAATTCGGGTCCCAGAACATCGTGCTGGACGGCAAATCCACGCGCGAGAACGTTTTCGAGGAGTTTGCGAACTACCTGCTCGGCCAGCCGAACCAGTTTCTGCAAATGGCCGGACGCACCGCGGGATTGGCGCGGTCCTAATCAGGCCCCCGCGTTTACGGGCGAGGTGCATCTCGCCCCCCGTCATCTCACCATCCACCTTTCACGGCCGGGAGCGTTTCAATGGAGTGGCTGACCGACCCGCAGGTCTGGATCGCGCTCGCGACCCTCACGGCGCTCGAGATCGTCCTCGGCGTCGACAACATCATCTTCATCTCGATCCTCGTCGGGCGACTTCCCGAGCGGCAGCGCAATCGCGCCCGGACGATCGGTCTCGCGCTGGCCATGGGCACGCGAATTCTGCTGCTCTTCTCGTTGTCCTGGATGATGACGCTCACCGCTCCGCTGTTCGGAACATTCGGCCACGAAATCTCCGGGCGCGATCTCATCCTGATCGGCGGGGGGCTCTTCCTGCTCTGGAAAAGCGTGCACGAGATCCACAACTCGCTCGAGGGGGAAGCGGATGTGCAGGCCGGCGCGGCCGCGCGGGCCACTTTCGCCGGCGTGCTCGTCCAGATCGCGATCATCGACATCGTGTTTTCACTCGACTCGGTGATCACCGCCGTCGGCCTCGTCGATCAGTTGACCGTGATGGTGATCGCGATCGTCGCCGCGGTGGGGGTGATGATGTTCGCCGCCAAACCGATCGGCGAGTTCGTCGATCGCCACCCGACCATCAAGATCCTGGCGCTCGCCTTTCTGATCCTGGTCGGATTCGCGCTGCTCGCCGAAGGGTGGGGCTTCCACGTTCCGAAGGGCTACATCTACTTCGCGATGGCTTTCTCGGTGGCGGTCGAAATGCTGAACCTGCGCATGCGCGCCCGGGCGGCCCGGCGCGCCGCGCCGGTGCAGCTTCGCAAAGCGGCGCTGGTCGCCGCGGCGGCTGACGGGTCGGACGGGGCGTTTCACGTCCCTGCGCCCGGCCAATCGGCGGAAACGGAGATCCGCGACGATCACCGCAAATGACGCCCTGAGCCGGCCAGCCGCTCCCCGGAGCGGTTTTGTGAGGGGATTTTGATCCAGATGGCGTTCCAAGGCCCTGGTTTGGCTATAATTTCCGCTCGGAGTCCGCCCCCGATGCAATTATTTACCCTCGGCCTCAACTACCAGAGCGCACCGCTTGCGATTCGCGAGCGGATTGCGCTCAATGGCGAGGGCCTGAAGGGGGCGCTGCGCGAGATCGCCCGCGTTCGCCCGGCCAGGGAGTCGGCGATCCTCTCCACCTGCAACCGGACCGAGCTCTACTGCGCCGCGGGCGAGCCGCACGAAGCGCTGGCCTGGCTGGCGGCCCACCACAGCCTGCCGGAAGGCGACCTTAAGCCCTACCTTTACACGCTACCGAGAGAAGCGGCCGTGCGGCACGCGTTCCGGGTCGCGGCAGGTCTGGACTCGATGGTGCTCGGCGAGCCGCAGATTCTCGGCCAGATGAAGGATGCCGTGCGGATGGCGCACGAGGCCGGATCGCTCGGCGCGACGCTGTCGCGGCTCTTCCAGCGCTCCTTCGCGGTGGCGAAAGACGTGCGCACCAACACGCGCATCGGGGCGAACGTGGTCTCGATGGCCGCGGCGGCAGTGAAGCTCGCCGGGCGCATCTTCCCGAACGTGCGCGATTGCCGGGTGCTCCTGATCGGTGCGGGCGAGATGATCGAGCTCTGCGCCACCCATTTTGCCGCGCAGATGCCGCGATCCATCATGGTCGCGAATCGCACGCTCGACCGCGCGCAGACGCTGGCGAGCCGCTACAGTGGCCACGCCATCCTGCTTCGCGATCTTCCCGAGCGTCTCGCCGAGCACGACATCGTCATCTCCTGCACCGCCAGCTCGCTGCCGATATTGGGCAAGGGCACCATGGAGCGTGTGATCAAGGCGCGCCGCCACCAGCCGGTATTCATGGTCGATCTCGCCGTGCCGCGTGACATCGAGCCCGAGGTCGGCGAGCTCGACGACGTCTACCTCTACACGGTGGACGATCTTGCCGGAGTCGTGCGCTCCGGTATCGACGAGCGCACATCACACGTTGCCCAGGCCGAGGCGATCATCGACACGCAGGTCGGAAACTTCCTGCACTGGATGGAGTCACGCGAGCTCGTGCCGTTGATCAAGGACCTCCGCGACCAGGGCGAGCGGGCGCGCCGGCAGGAGATCGAGCGGGCGCTGCGGATGCTGGCGCGTGGCGAGGATCCCGCCCAGGTGCTCGAGGCGCTCTCCCACGGGCTCACGAACAAGCTGCTGCACGCACCCACCCAGGCCCTGCACGAGAGCGACGCCGACGCGCGCGCCCGTGCCCGCGATATCCTGTCGCGCATCTACAACCTCCGTTCCGACTCCTAGCTGTTCAGGTGCGCCGCGGTGTTTCCCGTCGAATCGGGGACCTATGCCGCGGCGCTTCCGCGACCGTGACGTACGATCTGTTTCCGGGCCCACGCACATGAAATCGAGCATTGCCGCAAAGCTGGAACACCTCTCCCGCCGTCTGGACGAGTTGAACCGGCTGCTTTCCGCCGAGAGCGCGACGCGCGACATGGAGCAGTTTCGCAAACTCTCGCGCGAGCACGCCGAGATCGGGCCGATCGTGGACTTCTACCAGCGCTATCGCAAGGTGGAGGGCGATATCGTCGCCGCCAATGAAATGCTGGCCGATCCCGAAATGAAGGCGCTCGCCGAGTCGGAGATCGAAGCGGGCAAGGGCCGTCTCGAGGAGTACGAGGCCGAGATCCAGAAGCTGCTCCTGCCCCGTGACCCGAACGACGAGCGCAACACGTTTCTTGAAATTCGCGCCGGGGCGGGCGGCGATGAGTCAGCGATTTTCGCCGGCGACCTGTTTCGCATGTATGCGCGGTATGCGGAGCGCAATCGCTGGCAGGTGGAGATCATTTCCGAAAGCCCGTCGGACATGGGCGGATACAAGGAGATCATCGCACGCGTGATCGGGCAGGGCGTGTACTCGAAACTCAAGTTCGAGTCGGGCGGTCATCGCGTCCAGCGCGTCCCGGAAACCGAGACCCAGGGGCGCATTCACACGTCCGCCGCGACAGTTGCCGTGATGCCGGAAGTCGACGCGGTGAGCGACGTGATTCTGAATCCGGCCGAATTGAAGATCGACACGTTCCGCGCGTCGGGCGCAGGTGGCCAACACGTGAACAAGACCGATTCCGCGATCCGCATCACGCACCTGCCGACCGGGATCGTCGTGGAGTGCCAGGATTCGCGCTCCCAGCACAAGAACAAGGATCAGGCCATGAGCGTGCTCGCCGCGCGCATCAAGGACAAGCAGATGCGCGAGCAGAATGCGAAGACCGCCGCGACGCGCAAGAGCCTCATCGGGACCGGAGACCGGTCGGAGCGCATCCGCACGTACAATTTCCCGCAGGGGCGAGTGACCGATCACCGCATCAATCTGACGCTCTACAAGATCCAGGCGATCATGGATGGCGATCTCGACGAGCTCTCCGGCGCGCTGTCCGCCGAGCACCAGGCAGAGTTGCTGTCCGCCCTGTCAGACGAGTCGGCTGCGCAGCCGGCCACCTGACGTCGCACGGCGCTTCACCGCGCGGCCCTTCGGCATGCGTCCGCCGACCGGCAGTTCGCGCACGCAGATCCAGACCGCCCAACCCAGGTAGGCAATGCTCACCGCGCCCGCGGCGCCGGCGAAGGTGTTCACGAGCAGCGTCCAGTTCATTGTCGTTGTCTCCTCGTTTTCGGTTTCGCACACCACGCGGCGCGTCCGATGGACAGGAATGTAGCGGACCGGCAGCGCGATTTCCGCGTCGGACGACGCGTTGGCGCTGTGCGGCAATCACATTACGCGGGATACGACGGCTGGAAAAAGAGCGGGGCGCACTTTCGTGCGCCCCCGGAGGAGCACGCCTTGGCGGGCAATCGTGCTGGAGGAGTTACCGGGTCGCGATAAGTGCCGGCCCGGCGGAAATGACTATACGTGGGGGGGCGGCCTGGCTCTCCGCAATGCGTCACATGGATTTTGTGACAAATTCACATTCTCACGATCCGGCTGGCCCCTTCGCCCGTGGCAGCTGCTCCGTCACGCCGGACGGCCGCCGCCCGGTCCGCTCACCACTGCGCAGGGAGCTTCTTGTGCACGCTGATGTGCTTCGACTCGACCGAGATGTAGCCCCCGGCGGTGAGGTCCTTGACAATGCGGCTAACCATTTCCCGTGAAGCGCCGATGCGCGCCGCGATGTCGTGCTGAGTGAGCCGCTCGGAAACGACGCGCCGACCTTCCTGTTCGACGGAATGCGTATCGAGAAACTTGACCAGGCGACCATAGACGTCCTTGAGCGCGAGGTCCCGTACCGCGTCCGTCAGCGAGCGG
>JAABRB010000009.1 GCA_011391185.1 Betaproteobacteria bacterium | reverse complement strand
AACTGCCCTATCCATGATCGACGAGTACGCCGAAGGCAAGCGAAAACCGCTCAGTTCGCCGTCAGGCTAGGCGCGCGACGCAGCCAAGACTGGCCGTCTTGGCAAGGAGCGGAACGACGCCTGGCGTCGAACTGGGCGGTTTTCTTCGGCGAATTTCTGATTCGGGACACTAGAATGCAGGGCATGTCAGACATCGCACCTCCGCCGTACGCGAATCTCACGCCGGATCGAGTGCTGGATGCACTCGAGAGTGTCGGGCAGCTGGGCGACGGCCGGCTGCTCGCGCTGAACAGCTACGAGAACCGCGTCTATCAGGTCTATATGGAGGAAGGACCGCCCGTTGTCGCGAAATTCTACCGGCCGGGTCGGTGGACCGACGCGGCGATCGTCGAGGAGCATCAGTTCACCCTCGAGCTTGCGGCGCGCGAGATACCGGTGGTCGCGCCCCTCGTCCTCGAGAACCGCACCCTGCACGAGTTCGAG
This sequence comes from Betaproteobacteria bacterium, assembly GCA_011391185.1. The sequence goes on along the minus strand of JAABRB010000009.1, from coordinate 24,382 downwards.
GCCTTTCGCTTCGCGGTGTATCCACGCCGCGGCGGGCGCGTCCCTGAGCTGGACGATCCGCAGACGCTCCAGTGGATCGGCCGATTCATCGGACGCATCCACGCGGTCGGCGCGATGCGACCGTTCGCGCACCGACCCGCGCTCGATATCGGGGGCTTCGGCGAGGAGCCGCGTGACTATCTGCTTTCCGCGGGCTGGATCCCCGCGGATCTCACAGAAGCCTACTCGAGCGTGGTGACGATGGCGCTCGACGGCGTGCGCCGCAGCTTTGACCGCGCAGGAACGGTGGCGACGCTGCGGCTGCACGGCGACTGCCATGCGGGGAATGTTCTCTGGACGGAGCCGCAGGGCGGGAAGGGATCCCAGGAACCCTTGCCGGGTGGCCCCCATTTCGTGGACTTCGACGACTGTCGCACCGGGCCGGCGGTGCAGGATTTGTGGATGCTTCTATCGGGCGAGCGGGCCGACATGTCACGCCAGCTCTTTGACGTGCTGGAGGGTTACGAGGATTTTCGCGAGCTCGATCCGCGCGAACTCAACCTGGTGGAGGCGCTTCGGACGCTGCGCCTGATTCACTACGCGGCGTGGCTCGCGCGGCGCTGGAGCGACCCCGCTTTTCCTGCCGCGTTTCCCTGGTTCAATTCGCAGCGCTACTGGCAGGACCGGATCCTGGAGCTGCGCGAGCAGATCCCGGCAATGGAAGAACCGCCGCTCCCGCATCCGTGAGCGGCGGATCGGCCACGCGCCGGGCGCATGACCGTCAAGGCTTGTTCGGGGTCGGGCTTAGACTTCTTCTACGACCAGCTCTTCGACGAGCATCTTCGCCGGGACGGTCAGCCACACCGGGTAATCGTTATAGCCCTGCGGGCGCGGCAGCTCGCGTGCCGAGCCGGCGCGGCGGAGCTGGCCCTGCCAGCGCTTGCCCAGATCGAGGCCGATCGGCTCGAAATTGTCGTCGTCGCTCAAGTCCTGCACTTCTAGTCCAGTCTCAAGGGTTTCGTCCATGTCTCTCTCCGTATTGAAGTTATATGAAAACATCGGACCGCCCTGATCAGTGAGCAAAGAGGGTGCCCAGTCGACGCTCCCGGTGCCTCGCAAGTGTCGGAATTCACACAACGGGCCGGTCGCTTAGCGGCGAACGTGCGTGCTGTCACGCGTGGATCGGGTTCAGCGCGGAAATCCGGCCGGTTTTGGGGCCTCGAACGAGCCCGGGCGACGTCTGCCACGCACCATTTGACGATCAGTGTCGCCAATTCGTCGACAGTCGGCGGGTGTATGTTGTGAACTCGACGCATGGTGACGTTCAAGCCACCGTGCGTCGGGCCGCTTTGCTGGAAACCGCCGTGCAGGAAGGGCGGTCGGTCAGTTCTGGATTTGGGCGCGTTTGCCCAGGAGGGCCTCGCGAAAGCGGTTCTTGAGGTGGGTCGCGTCGCGCGGTGGGAGAACGAGCGGCAGCTTGTCGGCCGCTACCTTGATCTGTGCGAAGAGCGGGCCAGCGTCGCTGTGGACATCGCCGCGCAGTCGCGTGACCTCGTCCATCGTCGTCACCACTGCGCAGGCCGTAAACCCGCATGCTTTTGCGACACCCGCGAGGTCCACGCCATATGCGGTATGGGTGGCCTGCATGCCGGTCTCACCATAGCGCTCGTTGTCGAGCACGACCACCGATAGGTTGCGGGTGCGCCGGGCGCCGATCGTCGCGAGCGATCCGAGTCCCATCAGCATCTCGCCATCGCCGGTGAGGACGAGGACGCGCCGGCCGGGTTGCGCGATCGCGAGGCCAAGCCCGATCATGGCCGCGCCGCCCATGCCGCCCCAGAGTGGCAGGGTCAGCGGATGGTCGCCTGCTTCGGTTGCGTCCCAGGCCGGCGCACCGAGTCCGGCGACGACGAGCAGTTCGCCGCGGTCGGCGAGCAGGATCTTCACGACCTCGCGACGATGCAGCTGGCCGCTGCTCGCGCCGTGCTTTGCGGTGCCCATGCTCAGTCCTCGAACGTCTTTGCGCCCAGGAGCCGCTGCCCGATCAGGAGCGCAGTCGGACGAAATGTGTTGTACGCGATGCGCAGGGCGCCTTCCGCAAGCGGCACGACGTCCTCCGCGCGATCCGCACGTGAAACCAGGACGCCCATTTCCTCGAGCACCGGCTGGGTCGCGCGCCCCATCGGCACCTGCCACGGGTTGAACTCGCCCCAGTCGCCGCGCATCGTGACGAGCATCGTCAGGGGCGTTTGCGAAACCGCGAGCATCCCAAGCATGTTGATGCAGTTTCCGACGCCGCTCGATTGCGTGAGGAGCACGCTCTTGTCGCCGCCGAGCCAGGCGCCCATCGCAAGCGCGACCCCTTCCTCCTCGGTGGTCAGGCGCACGAGCTCCATGCCCGGGTCGGATTCGCAGAGCCGGATGAGCGCCATGTGCCCGGCATCGGGCACCACGCTGACCTGCCGTACGCCTTGATCCTTGAGAAGCTGGTACAGGCCGTGCGGCCAGTCGTGGGACATCGGCTCGTCTCTTCTGCTCTGCGTGCCTGGGCCGCACGCCGGAAGCGGCCAGTATAATCGAGCGCAGCCCGGCTTCTGCGGGCGCTTCGACCGCGAAGTGCCACAGCCGGGATCGAAAGGAAACGGGGGCCGTGCTTGGCCAAGCTGTGCCTGACGCTCGCTTGCTGGGATTACGATCGCACCCGCGCGCTCGCGGACGGCACCGTGCCGGTGGAGGGCGTCGACCTCGTCTATCTCACGCTGCCGGTGGAGGAAACTTTTTTCCGCATGCTGCGGAACCGGGAATTCGACTGCGCGGAATTGTCGCTCTCCTCCTATGTGGCATCGCTCGAGCGCAAGGATCCGCCGTTCATCGCGATTCCTGTTTTTCCGTCGCGGATGTTCCGGCATTCGGGCATTTTCGTCGCGACGGCAAGCGGCATCATGCAGCCCGGGCAGCTCGGCGGAAAGCGGGTCGGAAATCCCGAGTATCAGCTGACGGCCAATGTGTGGATCCGGGGCATTCTCGCCGAGGAATACGGCGTGCCGCTGGAGAGCGTCGACTACCTCACCGGTGGCCTGGAGGAGGCCGGGCGCATCGAGAAGCAGAAGATCGACCTGCCTGCCGGCATTCGCATCCGGCCGATCGACGCGAATCAGACGCTCGCGCAACTGCTCGCCGACGGGAAGATCGACGCGATCTACGCGCCGCGCGCGCCATCCACGCTGCGCTCGCGCCCGGACGCCGTGCGCAGGCTTTTCGAGGACTACGCCTCAGTGGAGCGGGAGTACTACCGACGGACGCGGATCTTTCCGATCATGCATACCGTTGCGATTCGCCGCGACGTATATGAGCGGAATCCCTGGATCGCCCAGACGCTCTACAAGGCGTTCCTTGCCGCGCAGCGCAAGACCTACAGCGATCTCGACGAGCTTGCCGCGCTCAAGACGATGCTGCCCTGGCTCCCGGCGCATGTTGCGGAGACCCGGCGTGAGCTGGGCGATGATTGGTGGGCATATGGGCTGACGCCCAATCGCCACGTGCTCGATACGTTCCTGCGCTACCACCACGAGCAGGGACTGTCGAAGCGGCTGTACGCGCCCGAGGAGCTGTTCGCCCCCGAAACGCTGGAAGCTTTCAGAATTTAGGCGCGCGGCAGCGCTAGCGTCAAGCCGGGCGCAGGGCGAGCAGCCGCGAGAACCGGATGCGGTCGAGCGTTCGGCGCAGTCCGCCGTAGCTGCGGGTGCTGATGACCGGCGGGCACTTCGTGATGCGAGCCATGACGCGTGTCCCGCGCGCGAGCAACCGTGCCGCCGCGAGCGCGGGCGGCGTCACCGACCAGAGCTCGAGTTGCATGCCGTCGACTTTGCCGAGAACGACCGGAACCCCGCCTGCCGCGTCGTCGACGGCGAGCACGGTGACTTCGACTTCGGCATCCTGCCAATCTGCGATCTTGTCGTAGTTCATAGCTTGACCTCCGCCGCAACCTATTGCAATCCCCATGCCAGGGACCGCGTTCGGACTCCGTGCGGTGCGCAGGGTTGCCGGCCCGCACCCGTATTCATGTACGTCTTGTGCATTAAGATAGATTTGATGCGCTGCACCGGATATGTGACGTTGCACACCATCGATGTGCGCCATGCACAAGCCCGTGAATATTCCACATGAGCGAAACCGCTGGAGTGCCGCCCAACGTGATACGTGCCAACCATTGGCTTGCCCGATTCCTGCACGTCGGCGCCGGCGAGGTCGGAGCGGTGCTGTGGTCGTTCGTGGGCTTCGGCGTGCTGGGTGCGTATTCGACGCTGGCGGTGCTGGTCGTGTTCGGTGTGCTTCGGCGGGCGGGCGAGTTTTCCATCGCGAAGCCGGCACGCGAGACGCTCTTCAACGTCCTCTCCCGCCCCGAAAAATTCAAGGCGAAGAATTTCATGGACACTGTCGTCTATCGCGGCAGCGACGCGACGAGCGGCTGGCTGGTCACGGGCCTCAAATCGCTCGGTGCCGGCATCGCCGGAATATCGATGTTCGCGCTGCCTCTCGCGGCGATCTGGGCGGCGATCGGACTTTGGCTCGCGCGGCGGCATGCGCGCATCGCGGCGGCGACACAGGAGGACACGTGAATGGCGACGAGTCCCGAATTTCCAGGCGCGTCGCGCTGGGCCGGCTCGCGGCGCTGGGCGCCCTGGTCATGAGCAGCGCGGAAAACTCGGCCGCAGCGGGCGCACAATCGATCGCCCGGCGCGCGATACCGCGCAATGGCGACTCGATTCCGATAATCGGACTCGGAACGTGGCAGACCTTCGATGTCGGCGAGGCCGAGTCGGCGCGTGCGCCGCTCAGGGAGGTCCTCAAGCGGTTCGTCGAATGCGGTGGAACGGTCGTCGACAGCTCGCCGATGTACGGCCGCTCGGAAGCGGTGGTCGGGGAGCTTGCTGCAGATCTGGGGATTCAGCGCGAGCTCTTCTACGCGACGAAAGTCTGGACGAGCGGACAGGAGAGCGGCGTGCGACAGATGCAGGAGTCGATCCGCCGGATGCGTGTCCAGCGCATGGACCTCATGCAGATCCATAACCTTCAGGACCTGCAGGCGCATACCGAGACCCTCGTGAAGTGGCGGCGCGAGGGCCGGGTGCGCTACGTCGGCATCACTCACTATCACGCGGGTGCGCACGCCGAGCTCGAGCGACTGATCCGCGCGAAGACCTACGACTTTGTCCAGGTCAACTATTCGCTCAGTGAGCGCGAAGCGGATCGGCGCCTGCTTCCGGCCGCGGCGGAGGCGGGAGTTGCGGTATTGGTGAATCGGCCGTTTGGATCCGGCGGCCTCTTCCGGCGCGTGCGCGGCGAACCGCTGCCGGGTTGGGCGGCCGAGATCGGATGCGCGTCCTGGGCGCAGATCTTCCTGAAATGGATCGTCGGCCATCCCGCCGTGACGTGCGCGATTCCGGCGACGTCCCACCCGCAGCACGTCGTCGAAAACATGGGGGCGGGGCTGGGCCCGCAGCCCGACGCCGGAATGCGCCGCAGAATGGCCGACGCTTTCGACAGACTTTAGCGTTGCACCCGCGCCTCGCGCACGATCCGCCGCCACGCGGGATGGCGGGCGACCAAGGCGAGCGCCCGGGCGAGCAGCGTTCGACCCGGTTCGGTGCGATGCCAGGTCGATGCGCCGGAAGGGTGCGGAAGCGGGACGACATCGAACGACTGTCCGTGGCGCGTGACGTGATGGCGCTTGCCGACCACGTGCTCGAGCTTCTCCGCGTGGAAGAACTTCGCAATCGCCAGCTTGCCCACCGTGATGACGAGTTCGGGCGCGAGCAGATCCAGCTCGGCGTCGAGCCATGGGGTGCAGTTCGCAATCTCGTCGCGGTCCGGCACGCGGTCGCCCCCGCGCGCGAGCTTTCCGGGGAAGCAGCGGCACACCGCAGCGATGTACACGCGGCTGCGAAACGCGTCCTCGTCCAGTCCGATCCCGGCGAACCAGCCAAACATGGTCTTGCCCGCCGTCCACGCAAAGGGTCTGTGAATGACGAGCTCCTTCGAGCCCGGCGCCTGTCCGATCAGCATCACCGGACTCGCCACCGGAATGCCCTGCACGGGCGCACCCTGCATCTGCGGGCAACGCCGGCATTTTGCGAGCGACTGCGTGTGGCGGCGCAATGCGCCGGTCGATGGGGCGCTCAACGACCCGATCCAGCGATGTCAGCGCCCCGTGCTCGCGGCCGTATTCTCCCTGCGGCGCGTGAGCCACTGCCAGACCCAGCCGGCCGGGTGGTCCTCGCCGAGGAGCACGTAATCCCGCGCATGAACGTTGCGCAGGGTCATGCGCTGCAGATCACGTGCTGCAGGGGTGCCCGCGAAAAGCAACCGATCGCCCGGCTTGAGGGGCGTGTCGGCATCGGGCACGACGATCTCCTCGTCATTGCGCACGAGTAGCAGCGGCATGCAGGCGAGCCTTCGCTCCCGCGAAGTCGGATCCCGCAGCAGCGCATCGAGCGGGCAGTCGATTTTCCCGAACATGAGCATCCGATCGATGGCGGGCGCCGCCGAGGCATTGATGTCCACGCCCCATGTTACCGCAACGACGGGGCCGGCAATCTCCTCCAGCCGGGCGACGACACTGCTCGCCCATGACTCGTCCTGGGCGCCGGCTATTCCGAGAAACCGGGAAAGGAGGGGGGTGGTAACGATCGAGATACTCTGGTACGCGACAATCTCCGCAGACACCATCGTGATATCCGCCTCGAACGCGTCGAAGAGCGGCCGGTTCACTTCGAGGTTCTGGCGCAGCACCACGAAGAGTTTCGGATTGATCTCCCGCGCCGTCACCGCGATCGACAGATTATTCACGTCGTTATCCGTTCCGGCGATAATCCCGACCGCAGTCTCGGCGCCGGCTTCGCTGAGGGGTCCGGCCTCGGTTCCGTAGCCCCGCACGACACGCCGGCCATCCCCGTAATCCTTGGGCTCCGGATCGATCACCGTCGCTTCGAGCCCCTCCCGATCGAAGCAGTTCGCGACCTCGTGGCCGAAGCGCCCGTATCCGCAAACGATCCAGTGCCCGTGAGGAGGCGGTCTTCCCGCGTCGCGAGTCGTCCCGGGAAGACCGGTGAGGCGCGAGATCAGCCGGTGTACCGCCGGTGCGTGAAGCGCGAGCCAGAGTTGCTCGCCGAATCGCTGGAACGGATTGATGATGTAGTCGGTCCCGAACGACGCCATGTTCTTGGCGACTTCGCGGCTCATGGCCCGGCAGAGCACCGGCGTGTTCGGGTTGAGCAGCTTCACGGCGATCGCGACCGCCAGGTTCGCGCGATCGTCACTGGTGATCGCGATCACCCCGCGACAGGCGTGGTGCGTGATGCCGGCCATGACCAGGTTCGCCACGATGCGCGCATCGCCCACGAGTGCCGGTGTGTCGCGCGCGTAGCCTTGCAGATCAACCTCGTCGACCCGCGCGCCGTCGACGTCCAGCACCACGAACTGCATTCCCATGCGGTCGAGCGCCCGGCAGACGAGCGAACCCGTCTCGCCGTAGCCGCAGACGACGAGAAAGGACTCGGTGAGTCCGCGCACCTCGCGCTTGAACCGTTGGGTGACCAGCGCGAGCCGGAAGCCGCGGTCCTGCACCAGGGCAAAGATGCTGCCGAGGAAATACGTCCAGCCGATCACGGAGAAATAGATGATGCCGGTGACCCATAGGCGCTGCGAATCCGAGAAGGGTCGGGGCAGCTCGCCGAAGCCGATCGTGCTGGCGGTATAGGAAAGGAAATAGAAGGCGTGAAAGAAGGTCATCCGCCACGGCCGCCCGTCCGCGTCGATGCCCGGAATGAGGACCAGCCCGATCACCCCGATCGAGTAGATCGCGATCAACAGGATGATCGGCAGCCGCAGCCGCCGCAGCGCGAGGAAGAGCACGCTCTCCATCGGACTACCTGCGGAGCATCACCGTTTCGATGACGAGCAGGACGACCGAGACGACGTTCGCGAAGAGTGCGCCCGCAGAGAGCGAAACGATTCCCGCGAGCGTCGCAGACGTCATGCCATCTGCGCTGACGTTGACCGCATAGAACCAGACCAGCGTGGCGGCCACGAGCTGCAGCACCGCAACGAGACTGGTGGCGAGATGCACCGCGCCGATCTGGGTGCGGTCGCCGAACTTGAGGACCGCGGCGATCAGATTCACGACGACGACGGCGAAGAGCTCGTAGGCATCGTGATGTTCGGGATTGGCGATATCGCCGTAGACGAAACCGAAGTTGAGCGTCGCCGCCAGCAGGATGAAAAAACCGAAGACAACCTTCTCCAGGTTCATGCGTGTTCCTCCCGAAATGGCGTCTGCGGTGCGGCGATCGGGCCCGCTCCGGTGCGCGCGAGCTTACACCACGGGCCCGCGACAGGACCCGGATCGCGGCGGTTGGAGGGGTCGGGAGAATCCGGACTGACGGCGCATGGGTTTGAATCCATCGCCCAAATCCGTCTTGACCAAAGACGAAAAAATGGAATAAGATGGCTAAAAATGAAATGGTAAAAGGTATAAAGAGTAAAAATGATCGTATTTGGTAGCGAGGAGGTCGGGCCAATCATCGGGTGTCCCCCTCCCTCGCGCCGGGTACGTGGTCCAGGTGGGCACCAGCGACCGGTTGGCGGCCGCACGGATGAAGATGGTCAATCGAGGTTCCGCAGAGCGGCGCAAGTCGCCCTACTGCACGACGCGCGAGGCAGCCGGAATGCTCGGTGTCTCGGTGCGCACCGTGCAACTCTGGGCAGAGAGCGGTGTGCTGGAAGCGTGGAAGACCGAAGGCGGGCATCGCCGCATCGGCGTCGAATCGCTCCGCCGGTTCATGGCGGGCGAGGGGCGAGGACCGCAGGCGCCGCGTGCCGCAGAGCCCTTCAAGATCGTCGTGGCGGATGACGACGCTGCGCTGCTCAAGCTCTATCAGATGCGCGTTCGGGGATGGGACCCGCGGGTCGAGGTCTTTGCGGCCAGTAATGGACACGAGGCGTTGCTGCTGGTGGGGCGCGAGCAACCCAACATGCTGATCACCGAGATCGTGCTGCCGGGGATCGACGCAATCGCCATGATCCGTACGCTCGCAGATCACCCGCAGTATGCGGGGCTGCAGATCATCGCCGTGTCGAATCTGTCGCACGACGTTGTCATGGCGCGGGGCGGACTTCCGGCAGGAATCCGGTCCCACACAAAACCGGTACCATTCGGGGAGCTCGAGCGCGAGGTGCGCTCGGCCGCCGGTGGGTGGCAAGCACTCGTCGCGGCCAGTTGAGGTGACTCCCGGGGGTCGAGACAGGAGGAAGCCCAAATGAGCCAAGCAAACAACAGTCGTTCCCCAATGCGTGGGGCGCAGGGGGAGGAATGATCGAATCGAAGCAACTCCTGCATGAGCTCGCGCGGATCAGGGCTCGGCAGGTCGCGACGGGTTTACAAGTGTCGCAAGTGTCGCAAGTGTCGCAAGCGTCGCAAGCGTCGCAAGTGTCGCAAGTGTCGCAAGCCTCGCAAGTTTCCCAGGGCTCGCAGGAGTACCAGGGGTCGCGCAGCGCGCGCGGCGGCGCACCAACCGGGCGAACGGTCGCGCGAAGTCCCGGGTCTGCGCCCCTGGAGCTGCATCTCGTCACCGATTTCAGCGGGCGCGTGCTCGAATGCGACGCCGAGCTTGCGTCGCTCCTCACCGGAGAGGCCGTTCTGAAGGGGTTGGCGATAGGCGATTTCGTCGCGCCGTCCGGCCAACCCGAATTCGCGACGCTTCTCGAGCGGATTCGAGCGGTGTCCTGCACCGACACCTACAGCTGGCGAGGCGTGCTGAAGACGGCGCGCACGGGCGACGCGCTGGTCACGGGCGACGCGCTGGTGATTGCAAGCCTCATCGCACATCCGGGCGGCGCCGGTACGCTCAGCTGGCTGATTCGTGTCCAGGAGGCGAACGACGCCGCCGCGCCGAAGCAGTCGCTTCCCGATCTGGCATTTTTGACCGCGACCGATCCGATGATGCTCACCGATTCGGGCGGACACGTGCTCGCGGTGAATCCGGCGTTCACGCGGCTCACCGGCTTTAACGCCGACGCCGTGGTGGACAATCCGGCCAGCATCCTGAGATCCGGGCGCCATGCGCCGGGATTCTTCGAGCGGATGTGGAAGCGTCTCCGGGACACGGGCGAGTGGTCGGGCGAGATCTGGAATCGTCACGCGAACGGCGAGGAGCGCCAGACATTGCTGGCGATCTCGAGCGTCGCGGACGCGAACGGCGAAATCGGCGGGTATCTCGCGCTCTTGCAGGATTTCTCGGTGTTCCAGGATGCGGAATCGCGATTGCACCATCTCGCGCATCACGATCCACTCACCGGGTTGCCGAACCGGCTGCTGTTCCAGGATCGGGTCGCGCAGCAGATCGCGCTTTCCAAGCGCACCGACGAGCACGTGGTCCTGCTGTTCATGGACCTGGATCGAATCGATTTCGTCCGCGAGGCGTTCGGACACGAAGTCGCCGACCGCCTCCTGTTCCAGGCCGCCGCGCGCATCCGGGCGGCGGTCCGCGAGCAGGACACCGTGGCGCGGTTGGGGGGCGACGCGTTCACCGTTCTCGTGCCGCGCATGACGAGCCACCAGGACGCAAGCACGGTCGCCGGCAAGCTTCTGAAAGCGATGTTGCCGCCGTTTCTGGCCCACGACCGCGCGGTATGCGTCTCGGCGAGCATCGGGATCGCGGCGGTTCCCGATCATGCGTCGAACGCGACGGAGCTGCTGGAGTGTGCCGAACAGGCGGCCGCGGCGGCGAAGCGGAGCGGTGGCGGATGCATTCGCGAATACGCACCGGATTCGCCGCGCGTGGATGGCCCGGGCCCCAATATCGAGGGTGCGCTGTCCCGGGCGCTCGAACGCAACGAGCTGGAGCTCCACTATCAGCCGCAGGTTGACGCGGCGACCGGACGGATATCGGGCGCGGAGGCGCTGCTGCGCTGGCACCATCCTTCGTTCGGGGAAATCGGGCCGAGTGAATTCATCCGCGTCGCGGAGCGCACCGGAAAGATCGTGCCGATCGGCGAGTGGGTCATACGCGAGGCCTGCCGCCAGAGTCAGGCGTGGCAGGACTCGGGTTGTCCGCCGATCCGGGTTGCGGTCAACGTTTCCAGCCGGCAGCTCGTCGATCCGAGCTTCATTCCGATCGTGGAGACGTCGCTCGCCGCGTGCGGCCTGGACCCCGCGCTGCTCGAGATCGAACTCACCGAAACCGATTTCGCCGAGTACTCGCCCGCGATGTTCCAGACGCTCGGGCGCCTGCGCGAGCTTGGCGTGAAGATCGCCATTGACGACTTCGGTATCGGCTATTCGAGCCTCGACCGGATCAAGAAACTTCCCGTAAACCGGATCAAGATCGACCAGTCCTTCGTTCATGATCTGCTCGTTCACCGGCGCAGCGGCGCGATCGCCGCGGCGATCATCTCGCTCGCGGAAGCGCTGCATCTCGATGTGACGGCCGAGGGCGTGGAGAGCGAGGCGCAGTATCGCAACCTGCTCGAGAAGGGTTGTGCGGAAATGCAGGGATTCTTCTTTGGGCGGCCGATGTCCGCCGCGGATTTCTGCACGCATCACATGGCCGCTGCGTAGCGCGGCGGGTGATGCGGCTCAGCGCCCGCGCAGGCCGATGCTGAGTTCGCGCGCGAGCTGATAGAGCACCACGGCGTTCAACAGGTGCCAGAGGAAATGGGTCCCGGTGGGAAATCCCGGGCACAGCGCCGGATCCACGGTGCGCAACCCAAGCGACACCAGAAACAGGAGCGTCGCGCCCAGTATGGCGCGCGCCGCCGCATGCCGCCTGCGCCAGAGGTAGATGACTATCAGCGCGAGTGCGACGAAGTACGGCAGGTATCCTGCCGACCCGGCTGCGGGGCCTGGGGGCAGCGCGCGAGGAAACGCGTAGCTCAACGCGGCGAAACCGCACGCCGCGACGAACGCATGAGCGGTGGCGAGTCGTACCGCTCGAGTGAGTAACAGGAACAGAAAGTAAGCCGCGAAGAGGAGAATGCTAAGCGTATCGGCGAGCGCGGCCCAGACCGTCGCCAGGGTATGGAAGAGCAAGCTCGCGACGCCGATCGTGCCGATCAGCACTGCGAGCGCGCGATCCCGCGCATCAACGGTCGTCTCCGCCGCGGACTGCGCGCGCCAGAGCAGGGCGGCCGCCACGAGAAACGCGAGATTCGTGAGCGCGTTGAGCGGCTCCGACCCGAGCGAGAGATCGGTTCGCTCGCAGTAGAGGTCGATCTGGCTGGACCAGGGCATGGCGCGAGAGTGTAGCGCCCCCAAGGAATCCGACCGAATCGGTCAGCGTGCGACGCGGTTGCGGCCTGCTTTCTTGGCGCGGTAGAGCGCCTTGTCGGCGCTTTGAATGACCTTTTCAGGGGTGTCGAGCCGCTCGGTGCGCTGGGCGACGCCGATGCTGACCGTTACCGAGACATCGCGCGGCGCCTTGCCCGCGGACGTGCGTCGGCGTTTACCGGCCTGGGTCCGCTTAGGGCGATCGGAAGCACGAATGGCCATTCGGTATTCCGCAATGCGCGCACGCAGCGCCTCCAGGTGCGGCAGCGCTTCGTCGAAACTTTGCCTGGGGAAAACGATGGTGAACTCCTCGCCGCCGTAGCGATACGGGCGACCGCCTCCTTCGACGTCGCGCATCTTGGCGGCCACCATGCGCAGCACCTGATCGCCCACGTCGTGTCCATGGGAATCGTTGAATTTCTTGAAGTGGTCGACGTCCACCATGGCGATGACGAAACGTCGGCCCAGGCCGAGCATGCGATCGTCGAGCGCGCGACGACTTGGCAGGCCGGTCAGCTCATCCAGAAACGCCATCCGGTAGGAGTCCTGCAGCATGCCGACCGTGAGCATCAGCGCTGCAGCGAGCAGGTAGGTGGCGAAAGCGTCCGGTCGCGCCGCCGCGTCGGTCGCCGTTCCGAACGCATACAGCGCACCCGCGACCGCGACGTCAATCGGCGAGCGCCACAGGAGCGCTTTCGCGAGGACGACCGCGAATGCAATCACCAGCAGTACCAGTGCCGCATGCGGAATGATCGTGTCGCGGGCAATCCATTCGGGCAGGAACGGCTGCGCGACCAGCTCCAGGGGCACCGTCTGCCGTTCCAATCCGATCCAGGCGGTGACGATCACCTGCAGTGCGATAAGGAGGGTCTTGTTGCCGCCGTGTCCGTTGAAGATGCCCCGTTCGCGGAAGATCGTGAACAGGGCGAGATTGATGGGGACGAACATGCACATGGCCGTGTACACGGTCCGGGCGGGCCAGCTGGCGAGGCCACCTGCCATCCAATGGCGCGCTGCAAGGTAGGCAAGCGCAAGGGTGCAGAGTGCAAAGAAGACGCGGCCCCGGCTGAACGCGGCAGCCAGCAGCGCTCCGAGGACGAGGACGCCCCATGGGATCCACGTTCGGACGCTTTCGGGCAAGTCAGCGGCGTGGGGAAGAAACAGCCAGGCCGCGACCATCACCACGACCGGCACGAGGAGCGGGCCGAGTGTTCGAAGCAATGCGCTATTCAAACAATGTCCTGAAGGAGGTCGAACAACGCGGTGTCGCCCCCGCCCCCGTGCTCGGCGCCGTCCAGCCCGGTGAACTGCCGCGAGCGGGCCGGCGGCCGGGCCGCGGGCTCGCGTGGACGCGCCATCGCAAAAGGCGGGCGCAAGCCTTCCGTGCGTCCGTGCTGTTTCCGCTTCGCCCGCGGAAGAATCTCATTTCCAATCAGGATCAAATCCTTGCAGTGCGCGTTGCGGCGCGATTGTAGCGACACCCGGGGGCGCGGCGCGCGCCGCCCGGGAAAAATCACTCGTGGACGGCGGAAAAGTTCTCGCTTTGGCGTCATCGGGTTCACGGCAGCCGCGCGCCGCGGCGTAACATGGTCCGCATGCGACTGTCAGATGTCATTCTCCGGATAGAGGCGCTTCTCCGAATAGCGGCGCGATAGTCGCCCGGACGCCCGCGATGAAGCCTGATCTTGACAAGGGGTCCCTGCCCGCCGCGTATGTCAACGCGGAAATCCGCCGCACCGGTGCGGCGCTGCTGGTATCGCACCTCGCGTCGCAGTTGCGTGCCCGGTCCCTCACGCTGGGATCGATTGTCTGGAACGATGGCCAGGGAGCGCATGACCGGCGCGAATGGCATTCGTTCCGGGTCTCGTCGGCGAACGCAAGCGCCACCCTGCGCATCAGCGACGAGAACCTCCGTTCGCTCATGAACGACGTACGGATCGCGGAAACTTCGGTGGGCGCGCTCGTACGCGATGTCCTCGACGAATTGGCGCGCCCGGAACTCGTCGACGAGGCCGCCTGAGCGCCGCGCCGCCTTGTCAAGGCGGAGCGAGTCGTTTACCTTCCGCGCAGCGCCAGTGCGCGCCGGGCCACCGGGTTCGGCGCGAAGCACCGGCGATCGGCGTTGCGGGAGGCCGGCACCTTGAGATTCGCGTTGCCCATGCTGGTCATACTGGCGGTCACGGCCGGCGTAGCGCGCGCCAACGAGAACTGGATCCAGGTTCCCGGCGTCAAGCCCGGGCTGCGATTCGAGGTCGACGCCGCGAGCGTGATCAATCGCGGCGGGCGCGTGGAATTCTGGGAGCGCGTCGAGTACGAGAAACCCTCGATCAAGGACGAGGCGTCGCTGCGATTGATCAAGGTGAAAAAGGTCCTGCGTGTGATGGACTGCCAGGCCCGCACGCAAGGGTTCCGGGAGGCAATGGCCTTCTCGACCGACGCGCGGTTGATCGAGCACATCATGCTCGGTGGCGCGGGAATCAGCATGGCCCCGGTGCCGCCCAAGACGATTGCGGCATGGCAGCTTGACTGGGCCTGCAAGGTCGCGAAAGCGGCGCCCTGAACGCGGGGTGCGCCGGCGGCGCAGCGGCGACCCCCAGCCCACGCGGGAAACCGCGTGTCCCTGCCTTATAATCCGGCGATCATGTTGCGCGGCAGATGTTGCGTTGACCTCGAACGAATGCCACGCACTGCCGCGTGAACGGCCTGGAAAGCATGCGAATCCTGCTCAGCAACGATGATGGCTACTTCTCGCCCGGCTTGGCTGCCCTTGCCGAGTCCCTTGACGGTCTGGGCGAGATCACCGTCGTTGCTCCGGAGCGGGACCGCAGCGGCGCGTCGAACTCGCTCACGCTCGACCGGCCGCTCACCGTGCGGCGCTCGGCGAACGGATTTCTGTTCGTCAATGGGACGCCGACCGATTGCGTTCACCTTGCCGTGACCGGGTTGCTCGAACAGCTGCCCGACATCGTGGTTTCCGGCATCAATCTCGGCGCCAACATGGGCGACGACACGATCTACTCGGGGACGGTCGCCGCGGCGATGGAAGGCTTTCTACTCGGGATTCCGTCGATTGCGATGTCGCTTTCCAGCAAGGAGGGACGGCACTTCGCGACAGCCGCCCGGATCGCACGCGAACTCGTCGAGCGCTTCCGGCGCACGCCGCCGGCGCAGCCCGTGCTGCTGAACGTGAACGTTCCGGATGTCGCGCACGAGACGCTGAAGGGGATCGAGGTGACCCGTCTGGGCAAGCGCCACAAGGCCGAGCCGGTGATCAAGGCGGTGACGCCGCGCAATCAGACCGTGTACTGGATCGGTGCGGCAGGCGGCGCCCAGGATGCCGGGCCCGGAACGGACTTCCACGCGCTCGAATCGAGCCGCGTGTCGATCACTCCGCTGCAAATCGATCTCACGCATCAGCAGCAGACCGCGCTGGTGCGCAGCTGGCTTGGAACGAGCGCGGCATGAGTCTCGCCCCGACGCCCGGTTCAGGGATGACGTCGCAGCGCACGCGCGATCGAATGGTCGCCCGCCTGCGGGAGTACGGGGTCTCGGACGAAGCGGTCCTGGAGGCTATGCGCGACGTCCCCAGGCATCTGTTCGTGGATGAAGCGCTGGCGAGCCGGGCATACGACGATTCGGCGCTGCCGATCGGGTTCGAGCAGACCATTTCGCAGCCGCTGACGGTGGCACGCATGCTCGAGGTGGCGCGCAACGGCCGGGAACTCGATCGGGCCCTGGAGGTCGGAACCGGTTGCGGGTACGGCGCGGCGCTGCTTGCGCGCATTGCGAAAGCGGCATACTCGATCGAACGTATCGCGCCGCTATTGGAGAAGGCGCGATCCAAGTTGCGGCCGATGCGCGTGCGGAACCTCCGCCTGGTGCACGGCGATGGCTACCAGGGTTTGCCCGAAGTGGCGCCTTTCGACGCGATCGTGGTGGCGGCCGCGGCGCCCCAGGTTCCCAAGGCGCTGCAGGAGCAGCTGGCGGCGGGAGGGCGAATGGTGATTCCGGTCGGCACGGACAACCAGGAGCTTCGATTGATCGAGCGGACCCTGTCCGGATTCAAGGAGAGTCGCCTCGATGCGGCGCGGTTTGTGCCGCTGCGGGTGGGGAAAGGTTGAAATGATTCGCGCGATTGCCTGGAGTGCATGGGTGTTGACCGGCCTGATCGTCGCAGGCTGTGCAACCCGAACCCCGGCACCGGTCGTGGAGCGGCAGACGTCGCAGCCGCTGGAGGTGGATTCGGGGCTGGCCCGATCCGGGACCGGCGGGCGATCGCCCACCTACGTGGTGAAGCGCGGCGACACGCTATACAGCATCGCGGTCATGAACGGCGTCGACCACCGCGAACTGGCGGCAATCAACAACATCAGCGACCCGAGCAGCTTGCGCGTCGGGCAGGTGCTGGCGCTGAGTCGGCCGCAGACCGGCTCCGGCGCATCCGTGGGTGCCGCCTCCGGCTCGGTGTCCGTCAATCCCATCGCCACCACGGCGCCGGTCGAGGGGCGACCGCTCGGCGCAACGGGCGCTCCGCCGCCCGGAGCGGCGCCGCCGCCGTCTGCCGCAACGTCAGGTACTCCGGCTGTAGGGACTCCGGGGACTCCGGGTTTGAAGACCGGGCCGAAGGCCGTCAAGCTGCCGTATTCCGAGCAGAATCTGGCATTGCTTCGCCGCGAGGAGGACGCTCGTCCGGCAGCCCAGCCGACGCCCGTGCCCGAGAAGCCGGCCGCCACGACTCTGCCGGCCGCGCCGGGTGCATCCGGCGGCGGCGATGGGATCTGGGCCTGGCCGGCAGCCGGGAAGATCGTCGGCACCTTCAAGGAGAGCGGCGGAAAAGGCGTTGCGATCGCCGGCAAGCTCGGCGAGCCGGTCTACGCGTCGGCGGCCGGAACGGTGGTCTACAGCGGCGAGGGCCTGCCGAGCTACGGCAAGCTCATCATCGTGAAGCATCGTGACGAGTACCTGTCCGTCTATGCTCACAACAGCGCGATCCTGGTCAAGGAGAAGCAGACCGTCGCGAAGGGCCAGAAGATTGCCGAGATGGGCACGAGCGGCGCAAGCGGCGCGAATCCCCGCCTGCACTTCGAGATCCGCCGGCTCGGCAAAACCGTGGACCCGGAACAGCTCCTGCCCGGACGGCCATGACCTCAGACCCCGTCCCGCCCGACGACGCGCGCGAGGACGAGGAACACGAGCAGGCGGACGAGGAATCCGAAGCCGGGGACGCGCGCGCGGCGGCGGAAGCAGGCGCGCAAGACGCCGTGGAGGAGGCGATGCCCGGAGCAGGTGAGCACCTCTCGG
Organism: Betaproteobacteria bacterium; assembly: GCA_011391185.1. The sequence continues at coordinate 6,777 of JAABRB010000009.1, read as the reverse complement.
ACGTAACGCAGATCTATCTGCACGAGATCGGCCTCAGGCCGCTGCTGACGGTCGAGGAGGAGCGGCGCTATGCGCGGTTCACCGTGGGCGGCGACTTCAACGCGCGGCAGAAGATGATCGAGCACAACCTGCGGCTCGTCGTGAACGTCGCCAAGCAATACATCAACCGCGGCGTACCGCTGCTCGATCTCATCGAGGAGGGGAATCTCGGGCTGATGCACGCGCTGGAGAAGTTCGATCCGGAGCGCGGCTTCCGATTTTCCACCTATGCCACCTGGTGGATTCGCCAGAATGTCGAACGTGCGATCATGAATCAGGCGCGTACGATCCGCCTGCCGGTGCACATCATCAAGGAAATGAACACCGTGCTGCGCGCGCGGCGTTACCTGGAGATGCACGGCGACCGCCCGCCGCGCGTCGAGGACATCGCCCACCTCCTCGGCCGGCCTGCGGAGGACGTCCGGCGCATCCTTTCGCACGGCGAGCATATTGCCTCGCTCGACGCACCGCTCGACATCGACCCCATGTTCTCGATCGGCGAATCGATCGCCGACGAGTCCGCCGCCGCGCCGGAAGCGCATCTCGCGACCACCGAAATCGAGGATCTGGTGCGCGAATGGATGGCGCAGCTCAATACGAAGCAGCGCACCGTGATCGAGCGACGCTTCGGTCTGAACGGCGCCGAGGTCGTCACGCTCGAGCACCTCTCGGTATCGCTCGGCGTGACCCGCGAGCGCGTGCGCCAGATTCAGCTCGAGGCGCTCGCCCAGCTGCGCAAAATCCTGCAGCGCCGCGGGCTTTCGAAAGAGCTGTTGCTCTAACTCCGCAATTCGCCGCGTACCTCACCGTTCAGGTGCGCCGCCCCAGCTTGTGCACCGAAACGATGCGCGGGTGCCTGAAATGGTGCACGCGGCGTGCCGCCGTCGCGTGCCGAAATAGTCGGCTTGTCCCGTGCAATCAAAGTGATAGTCCGTCGCGCCCGGTGTGGCACGGTCGTTGCTGTCAACGCTCGCAGGCAGACACACGCTTGCCGCGCCACGGCTGAAATGGCCGTGGCTGACCAACCTGCAAAAAGGAGATGTGATGAGACGGCGAACATTTACCAAATCGCTCGCGCTGGCGGCGGCGGTCGCAACCATTGGGCTGGGATCACCGGCCGTACATGCGCAGGGCAAGACCGTGAAGGTTGGCGTGCTGCATTCCCTGTCCGGCACGATGGCCATCAGCGAGACCGTGCTGAAGGATGTCGCCCTGATGGCGTTCGACGAGATCAACGCCCAGGGCGGCGTGATGGGCTACAAGATCGAGCCCGTGGTTGTCGATCCCGCGTCGAACTGGCCGCTCTTCGCGGAAAAGGCCCGCCAGCTCGTCTCCCAGGACAAGGTCGCCGTCGTGTTCGGGTGCTGGACCTCGGTCTCGCGCAAATCGGTGCTGCCGGTGTTCGAGGAGCTGAACAGTTTGCTCTTCTATCCGGTTCAGTATGAAGGCGAGGAGATCTCCCGGAATGTGTTCTACACCGGCGCCGCGCCGAATCAGCAGGCGATCCCGGCGGTCGAGTACTTGATGAGCGCGGACGGCGGCGGTGCCAAGCGCTGGATCCTGCTCGGCACGGACTACGTCTACCCGCGCACGACCAACAAGATCCTGCGCGCGTTCCTCAAGTCCAAGGGCGTCGCCGACAAGGACATCGAGGAGGTCTACACCCCGTTCGGTCACGCCGACTACCAGACCATCGTGGCGAATATCAAGAAATTCTCCGCCGGTGGAAAGACGGCAGTGGTCTCGACCATCAATGGCGACTCCAACGTGCCGTTCTACAAGGAGCTCGGCAACCAGGGACTGAAGGCGACCGACGTTCCGGTGGTCGCCTTCTCGGTCGGCGAAGAGGAGCTCCGTGGCGTCGATACCAAGCCGCTCGTCGGCCATCTCGCCGCCTGGAACTACTTCATGTCGATCAAGGCCCCCGCCAACGACGCGTTCACGAAGAAGTGGGCCGCCTACGCAAAGGCGAAGAACATCCCCGGTCACAAGGACAAGCCCCTCACGAACGACCCGATGGAAGCGACCTACATCGGCATCTACATGTGGAAACAGGCGGTCGAGAAGGCGAAGACCTTCAATGTGGTCGAGGTCAGCTCGGCAATGGGTGGCCAGACGTTCATCGCCCCGTCGGGCATCGTATCGACGATGGACGCGAAGAACCACCACCTTCACAAGGCCGTGTTCATCGGCGAGATCAAGGCCGACGGACAGTTCAACGTCGTCTGGAAGACCAAGGGTCCGGTCAAGGCGCAGCCGTGGAGCCCGTACATCGCGGGCAACGATAAGAAGAAGGACGAACCCGCTCTCATGGCAGAAAAGAAGATGTAACGGCGATACGTCGATCGGGACCGGGGCCGCCAGCGCGGCCCCGGTTCTTATATGTATCTGCTCCGTACATTCTTATCGATGCTGATCGCCGCAATGGCGGTGTTCGCCACCCCGGCGGCCGCCATCGATCGAGCGGCGGTCGAAAAGCTCGGTTTCGGTGACACCAGCGAGAAGCTCGCGGCGATCGCGGTGCTCGTCGCCGAAGGCGATCCGCGCGCCGCGCCGGTCCTCGCTGCGCTTGCCGACGGCCTGCTCCAGACCGCAGGGAAGCGGGTGCTCATCGTCATCGGCGACACTGCGACCGACGCGCTGACAGGCTCGGCCATCACGCCGCTGCCGGCAGAGCGCGAAGAGGTGATCGCCAACAATCGTCTGCGGCGCGAGATCGGGCAGGCGCTTGCCGCCCTGAGATTGCGAGCTCCGAATCGCGATGTGCGGCTGGCGGCGGCACGGGAGCTCACTGGCGGCGCGGACCAGGCCATGCTGCCCCTCATCCGCAAAGCGCTGGGCGAGGAGCAGGACGCGGAAATCCGGCCACTGCTGGAGATGGCGCAGGCCACTATCGAACTCCGCGATTCGGACCGCGCTATCCGCCTGGAGGCAATCCGCATGCTCGGGCAGTCGAGCAACCCGAGCATCAAGACCCTGCTGCTGCCCATCGTCGCGACGAAGCCGGACGGCGATTTCGCCGAACCCGACGCGGCCTTGCGACTCGAAGCGCGTCAGAGCCTGCAAGCTATCGAGGGTCGGCTCGAATGGGGCGAACGACTCGGGCTGCTGTTCGCGGGAGTGTCACTCGGCTCGATCCTGCTGCTTGCGGCGCTTGGGCTTGCCATCACTTACGGGCTGATGGGCGTCATCAACATGGCGCACGGCGAGCTCATCATGGTGGGCGCCTACGCGACCTACGTCGTGCAGAATTTCTTTCGCGCGCACGCGCCCGATTCCTTCAACTGGTACATCGCGTGCGCCGTTCCGGTCTCCTTCGCGGTCGCGGCAGCGGTCGGGATGGTTCTCGAGCGCACGGTAATTCGCTGGCTGTATGGCCGTCCGCTCGAAACGCTCCTCGCAACCTGGGGTATCAGCCTGGTGCTGATCCAGGCAGTACGCACCACTTTCGGCGCGCAGAATGTGCAGGTCGAGAACCCGGCGTTCATGTCCGGCGGCGTCCAGGTCCTGTCCAACCTCGTGCTGCCGTGGAACCGCATCGTCATCGTCTTCTTCGCCGCGGCGGTGGTGACCGGAATCTGGCTCCTGCTCACACGCACGCGGCTCGGGCTGTTCATTCGCGGTGTGACACAGAACCGGGCCATGGCGTCCTGCGTGGGCGTCCCGACCTCGCGCGTGGATACCTGGGCATTCGGGCTCGGCGCGGGCATTGCCGGGCTCGCAGGGTGCGCGTTGTCGCAGATCGGCAACGTCGGACCGGATCTCGGTCAGGGCTACATCGTCGACTCGTTCATGGTCGTCGTGTTCGGCGGCGTCGGACAACTCGCCGGTACGATCTACGCGGCGCTTGTGCTCGGTCTGGTCAACAAGCTGATCGAGTCCTGGTCGGGCGCGGTGATCGCGAAGATCGCCGTGCTGGTGTTCATCATCTTCTTCATTCAGCGCCGGCCGCAGGGCATGTTCGCGCTCAAGGGCCGGGCGGTGGAGGCCTGATGGGACCGCTCGCTTCGACCGTCACGCGCCTCTACGGCGCGAAGGGCTGGATCGCGATCGGTGCGTTCGCGATCGTGTTGCTGGTGCTGGTTCCGCTGCTCAACCTCGCCGTCCCCGAAACGAGCCCGCTTCACGTCTCGACCTACTGGGTGACGCTGATCGGCAAGATCATGTGCTACGCGATCTTGGCGCTCGCGGTGGACCTGATCTGGGGATACTGCGGAATCCTCTCGCTCGGGCATGGCCTGTTCTTCGCACTCGGCGGCTACGCGATGGGCATGTATCTCATGCGCCAGATCGGGCGCGAGGGGCAATATCAGTCCGATCTTCCGGATTTCATGGTGTTTCTCGACTGGAAGACCCTGCCGTGGCACTGGTGGGGGTCGGACAGCTTCCTCTGGGCGATGTTCCTGGTGGTGGCCGTGCCCGGGCTGCTCGCCTACGTGTTCGGCTACTTCGCGTTCCGATCGCGGGTGAAGGGCGTGTACTTCTCGATCATCACGCAGGCCCTGACCTTCGCCGCGATGCTGCTCTTCTTCCGCAACGACACCGGATTCGGCGGCAACAACGGTTTCACCGATTTCAAGCGCATCCTCGGCATTCCCATCACGACTCCGGAGACGCGCGTTGTGCTGTTCGCGGTCACGGGTGCCGTCCTGATTGCCGCACTCCTCGTCGCGCGCTGGATCGTGACCTCGAAGTTCGGCCGCGTCCTCTCCGCCATACGCGATGCGGAACCGCGCGTGATGTTCTGCGGCTACAACACCATGCACTTCAAGCTGGCGATCTGGACATTCTCCGCGATGCTGTGCGGGGTGGCAGGCGCGCTCTATGTGCCGCAGGTCGGCATCATCAACCCGGGCGAGATGTCGCCCGCGAACTCGATCGAGATTGCGATATGGGTGGCGATCGGAGGGCGTGGCACGCTGGTCGGCGCGGTGGTCGGCGCCGGACTGGTCAATGGCGCGAAGAGCTTTTTCACGCAGGCCTTCCCCGAGTACTGGCTGTTCTTTCTCGGGCTGCTATTCATCCTCGTCACGCTGTTCATGCCCAACGGTGTGGTGGGTCTGGCGACGAAGCTGCGCGCGGCGCTGGCGGGGCGGCGCGCGCTGCCGGCAGCCGTGCCGGAGAAAACCGGATGAACAGGGCAATCCACGCGACGACGGGCCTCGGGAGTGGCGCCTCGCTGGGCCACGTGGCGACCGGCGGACTCGACACCACGCACGGGACGATTCTCTCTCTCGACGGCATATGCGTGAGCTTCGACGGTTTCAAGGCGCTCAACACCCTTTCGCTCAGCATCGACGTGGGGGAACTCCGCTGTGTCATCGGCCCGAACGGCGCCGGCAAGACCACGATGATGGACGTCATCACCGGGCGGACGCGACCCGATACGGGAAGCGTGTTTTTCGGCGACACCATCGATCTTGCGCGCATGAACGAGGCCGAGATCGCGCATGCCGGGATCGGCCGAAAATTTCAGAAGCCGACCATCTTCGAGTACCACTCGGTGTTCGAGAATCTCGAGCTCTCGATGAAGGCCGACAAGCGTGTACGCAAGACGCTTTTCGCACGCCTCGCCGACCACGATCGGGACCGGATATCCGACACGTTGCGACGCATTCGACTCGACGCCGCGGCGGACCGCACTGCGGGCCTGCTGTCGCACGGCCAGAAGCAGTGGCTCGAGATCGGGATGCTGCTCATGCAGGAGCCCAAGCTGCTGCTGCTGGACGAGCCGGTCGCGGGCATGAGCGATGACGAGACCGAACGTACCGCGGAGCTCTTCCTGTCGCTTGCGGGCAACCACTCCCTGGTGGTGGTGGAGCACGACATGGCGTTCGTGACGCACATCGCCCGCAAGGTGACGGTGCTGCACGAGGGTACGGTGATTGCGGAAGGTCCGATGACCACGGTGCAGAACGATCCCCGCGTCATCGAGGTATATCTGGGACGCTGAGCATGCTGTCGGTCACCAACCTCAATCAGTACTATGGCGGCAGCCACATCCTGAGGAATGTGGCGCTGGACGTGCCGGCCGGGAAGGTGATTGCGCTGCTTGGCCGCAACGGGGTGGGCAAGACGACGCTCCTGCGCACGCTCATGGGACTCGTGCCGGCTGCCACGGGCGCGGTGCGCTTCGGCGATACCGACCTCACGGGCGCGCCGCCGTTCCGCCGCGCACGGGCCGGCATCGGCTACGTGCCGCAGGGCCGCGAGATTTTTCCACGCCTTACGGTCGAAGAGAACCTGGCAATGGGCCTCGCCACCCGGCCGCGGGGCACGCCGATACCGCAGCGTGTCTACGAGATGTTTCCGGTCCTGAGTGAAATGCTGCGGCGTCGCGGCGGCGATCTGTCGGGCGGCCAGCAGCAGCAACTGGCGATCGGCCGGGCACTTGCCATGAGCCCAAAGCTTCTCATTCTCGACGAGCCGACCGAGGGGATCCAGCCTTCCATCATCAAGGACATCGAGCGCGTGATCCGCACGCTTGCCGCGACCGGCGAGATGGCGATCCTGCTCGTCGAGCAGTATTACGACTTTGCGCGCTCGCTGGCCGACCAGTATCTCGTCATGGAGCGGGGCGAATTCATCGCGCGCGGGCGCGGCGCCGACATGGATGCGGACGGCGTGCGCGAGCTGCTCGCAGTATGATCGACGCATGCATCGGGGCGAAGCTGTACACCTGCAAGGCTGGCACGCCGAGCTCGCGCTCGATTTCGAGCGCCGCGCCGACCGTACCGT
>JAABRB010000083.1 GCA_011391185.1 Betaproteobacteria bacterium | reverse complement strand
GGAGGTCATCGACAAGCGGTTGCCGGGCATTCGCGAGATCGCGAAGAAATTCGCGAACGTCGATCCGGTGCGCGATCCGATCCCGGTCGTGCCGACGGTCCATTATCAGATGGGCGGGATTCCGACGAACTTCCTCGGCGAGGTCATTGTGCCCGGGGCGGCCGGGCCCAGCACGCCGGTTCCCGGCTATTACGCGGCCGGGGAATGCGCCTGCGCGTCAGTGCATGGCGCGAACCGGCTCGGAACGAACTCGCTTACGGACCTGGTCGTGCTCGGGAAGGCCGCGGGAAACTCGGTGATCCGGTTCCTGAAGGAGAACCCGGGGCACAAGCGGCTGCCCGCAGACGCCGGCGATCGCACGCTTGCGCGTCTTGCCCGGCTCGACGGGCAGAAGGACGGCGAAAGCGTGTCCAAGTTGGGCGAGGCATTGCGCCGGACGATGCAGGCGCACTGCGGCGTATTTCGATTTCCGGACTTGCTCGCGGAGGGGGTCCGCAAGATTCGCGAGCTCACCGAACGCGTGGCGCGTACCGGGATCCAGGACAAGAGCAAGATATTCAACACCGCCCGCGTCGAGGCGCTCGAGCTCGATAATCTGATGGAAGCCGCGCGCGCGACGATGATCGCGGCCGATGCGCGCAAGGAATCGCGTGGCGCGCACGATCGCGCCGACTTTCCCGAGCGGGACGATGCGGGCTGGATGCGGCACAGCCTTTGGTTCAAGGACGGCGACCGGCTGGAATACAAACCGGTCAACCTCAAGCCGCTCACTGCCGAATCGATCGCGCCGAAGGCGCGCACATACTGAGAACGGAGCCCTTCGAATGCGAGTCAGCATTTATCGGTACGACCCGGACCGCGACGCGAAGCCCTACATGAAGGATTACGACGTCCCGGTCGACGCAGGGGATCGTATGCTGCTGGACCTGCTCGTCAAGGTGAAGGCCATGGACGACTCGTTCGCGTTCCGGCGTTCCTGCCGGGAAGGCGTGTGCGGCTCGGACGCCATGAACATCAACGGCACGAACGGACTTGCCTGCATCACGCCGGTAGCCGATCTGAAGGACGCGGTCGTGCTCCGGCCGCTGCCCGGATTGCCCGTGATCCGCGACCTCATCGTGGACATGACCCAGTTTTTCAAGCAGTACAACTCGATCAAGCCGTACCTCGTCAACGCGGACCCGCCCCCGGAGCGCGAGCGTTTGCAGTCCCCCGAGGAGCGCGCGGAGCTCGACGGATTGTACGAATGCATCCTCTGCGCGTGCTGCTCCACGTCGTGTCCCTCGTTCTGGTGGAATCCGGACAAATTCGTGGGCCCGGCCGGTCTGCTGCAGGCGTATCGGTTCATCGCGGACAGCCGGGACCAGGCCACCAACGAGCGGCTCGACAATCTCGAGGATCCCTACCGGCTGTTCCGCTGCCACACGATCATGAATTGCGTGGACGTGTGTCCGAAGGGCCTCAATCCCACGCGCGCGATCGGCAAGATCAAGGACCTGATGGTCAGGCGGACCGTCTGATCCGGAGAGCCGACGACGTGGCCGAGGGAGTTAGCGAGGAGGAAATGCGCCGGCTGCGCTGGCAATGCCGGCGCGGTATGCTGGAGAATGACGTCGTGCTGACCCGGTTTCTGGATCGGCATGCCGGAACGCTGGAACGCGAAACGCTCGGGCAGCTGAAAACGCTGCTCGAGTTCGGCGATAACGAGTTGTGGGATCTCATATGCGGACGGGCAGTATGCCCGGACGCACGCCTGATTCCGATCCTGCAGCTTCTGCGCGAAGCATGAGCACCGCGCCGATATACGACGAGGAGAACGTGATGAGCGACAAGGCTGTATTGAGCTGGGGCAAGGGCAAGACTGCCGAGTTCCCGGTCCTCAAGGGAACAATCGGCCCGGACGTGGTCGACATTCGTACCCTCTACGGCACGACTGGGATGTTCACCTACGACCCGGGTTTTCTCTCGACCGGAAGCGCCATGTCGGCAATCACCTACATCGACGGCGACCAGGGAATCCTGCTCTATCGCGGATACCCGATCGAGCAGCTCGCCGAAAAATGCACCTTTCCGGAGGTCGCCTATCTGCTGAAGCACGGCGAGCTGCCCACCAAGGCGCAGTTCGACGACTGGAACGGCCGCATTTCGCGCCACAACATGGTGCACGATCAGTTGACGCGCTTCTACAACGGGTTTCGGCGCGACGCGCATCCGATGGCGTCGCTCGTCGGCGTCGTCGGCGCGCTTTCGGCCTTCTACCACGATTCGCTCGACATCAACGATCCCCAGCATCGCATCATTGCGGCCATCCGGCTCATCGCCAAGATGCCGACCATCGTCGCGATGGCCTACAAGTACAACATCGGCCAGCCGTTCATGCATCCGCGGAACGCGTTTTCCTACACCGCGAACTTCATGCACATGATGTTCGCGACACCTTGCGAGGAGTACGTGCCCAATCCGGTCCTGGTGCGGGCGCTCGACCGGATCCTGATCCTGCACGCGGATCACGAGCAGAACGCGTCGACGTCGACCGTGCGGCTTGCGGGGTCCTCCGGCGCGAATCCGTTCGCCTGCATCTCCGCCGGGATCGCCTGCCTGTGGGGGCCCGCGCACGGCGGCGCGAATGAAGCGGCTCTGAACATGCTCGAGCAGATCGGGGATGTCTCGAAGATCGGCGAGTTTCTGAAGAAGGCGAAGGACAAGAACTCGGGCGTCAAGCTGATGGGGTTCGGTCATCGTGTTTACAAGAACTACGACCCCCGGGCAAAACTGATGCGCGAGACCTGCCATGAGGTGCTGAACGAACTGGGGTTGCACGACGACCCGCTGTTCAAGCTTGCCATCGCGCTGGAGAAGGTGGCGCTGGAGGACGACTATTTCGTGAACAAGAAGCTCTACCCGAACGTCGACTTCTACTCGGGGATCGTGCAGCGCGCGCTCGGGATACCGACCAAGCTCTTCACGGGGATCTTCGCGCTGGCGCGCACCGCCGGGTGGGTTGCGCAGTGGAACGAGATGATCGGCGACCCCGAGCAGAAAATCGGCCGGCCCCGGCAGCTCTACATTGGCGCCACGCGCCGTGATTTCGTCCCGATGGACAAGCGCGGATAGCGGACCGGAGTTCCGAATGAGTGGGATGAAGCAGCTCCTCGCGAATTCCTATCTCTTCGGCGGCAACGCGCCGTTCGTCGAGGAGCTGTACGAATGCTATCTCGATAACCCGCAGTCGGTTCCGGAGAGCTGGCGCGAGTATTTCGACAAGCTGCAGCTGTTTCCGGGGGGCGCCCAGGGTGGGCACCCGGGACGCGACATGGCGCATGCGCCGGTCGTCGCTTCCTTCGCCCAGCGCGCGCGGCAGGGAAGCCTGCGGACACCGCCCGCGTCGACCGACCGCGGCGTCAGCCGGAAGCAGGTCTACGTCCTGCTCCTGATCGCGGCCTACCGCACGCTCGGGTCGCGCTGGGCACAGCTCGATCCGCTCAAGCGGATGCCGCGTCCGCAGATCCCCGAGCTGGAGCCTGCGTTCTACGACCTCATCGATGCCGACATGGATACGGTTTTCAACACCGGAACCCTGGTTGGCCCGGAAGAGGCGACGCTGCGCGAGATCATGCAGATCCTGCGGGACACGTATACCGCAACGATCGGCGCTGAATACATGTATATCGCCGACACGGCGCAGAAGAACTGGATCCAGAGCCGGCTGGAGCCGGTCCGCGGCAATTTCGTCTTTCCGCCGGAGCAGAAGCGCAGACTGCTCGATGGCCTGACCGCCGCCGAGACGCTCGAGAAGTACCTCCACACGCGCTATGTCGGCCAGAAGCGCTTTTCGCTGGAGGGCGGGGACACCCTGATTCCGGTGATGGACGAGATTGTCCGGCGCGCGGGTAGCCAGGGGGTCGAGGAGCTGGTGATCGGCATGGCGCACCGCGGCCGCCTGAACGTGCTCGTCAACACGATCGGCAAGTCGCCCAAGGACCTTTTCGCCGAGTTCGAGGGCCAGCACGTGTCCGAACTGTCCTCGGGCGACGTGAAGTATCACAACGGATTCTCGGCCGACGCGTCGACGCCGGGCGGACCGGTGCACATCACGCTGGCGTTCAATCCGTCGCATCTCGAAATCGTCAACCCGGTCGTGGAAGGCTCGGTGCGTGCGCGCCAGCACCGGCGGCAGGACCGGACCGGGGATCGCGTGCTGCCCGTGCTGATCCATGGCGACGCGGCCTTCGCGGGACAGGGCGTCGTGATGGAGACGCTCAATCTCTCGCAGACGCGCGGCTATGCGACCGGCGGCACGGTGCATGTCATCGTGAACAACCAGATCGGATTCACGACCTCCGACACGCGCGATGCGCGCTCCACGACCTACTGCTCGGACGTCGCGAAGATGATCGAGGCGCCGATCTTCCATGTGAACGCCGACGATCCGGAAGCGGCGCTCTTCGTGACCCAGCTCGCCATGGACTATCGCAAGGAGTTCAAGCGCGACGTCGTGATCGATCTGGTGTGTTTCAGGAAGCTCGGGCACAACGAGCAGGACGAGCCTTCGGTGACCCAGCCGCTGATGTACAAGCGAATCAACCAGCATCCCGGGACGCGGCGCCTGTATGCCGAGAAGCTCATTGCGGAGGGGGTCATCCAGGAAGGCGAACCGGACAGCCTGATCGCGGCGTTCCGGCAGGCGCTCGACGAAGGGCGGCACACCGCGAGCACGACACTCTCGAACTTCCAGCGCAAGTACGCGATCGACTGGGCGCCGTTTCTCAAGTCGAAGTGGACGGACGTCGCCGATACGGCAGTCCCGATCGAAGAACTCCGGCGCCTGACCGAGCGGCTCACCTCGGTCCCGGATGGTTTCGTGCTCCACCCGGTGGTGGCGCGCGTGATCCAGGCGCGCCGGGACATGGGCAACGGCAAGAAGATGCTCGACTGGGGCATGGGCGAGACGCTTGCCTACGCCTCGTTGCTCGTCTCGGGTTATGGCGTGCGAGTCTCCGGGCAGGACGCCGGGCGCGGCACCTTCGGCCATCGTCATGCGGTGCTGCACGACCAGAATCGCGAGAAGTGGGACGCCGGCACCCATGTGCCGCTCTCCAGCCTGCAGGAGAACCAGGCGGACTTCGTCGTGATCGACTCGGTGCTCTCGGAGGAGGCAGTGCTCGGCTTCGAGTACGGCTACACCTGCGCGGAACCGAACGACCTGGTCGTGTGGGAAGCGCAGTTCGGCGACTTCGCAAACGGCGCCCAGGTCGTCATCGACCAGTTCATCGCCTCCGGTGAGGCGAAATGGGGCCGGATGTGCGGGCTCGTGATGCTGCTTCCCCACGGCTACGAAGGGCAGGGGCCCGAGCACTCCTCGGCGCGGCTGGAGCGCTACCTGCAGCTCACTGCAGAACACAACATCCAGGTATGCGTGCCGAGCACGCCGGCACAGATCTTTCATCTCCTGCGCCGGCAGATGGTGCGGCCCTTCAGAAAGCCGCTGGTCATCATGACGCCGAAGTCCCTGCTCAGAAAGCCGGAAGCCGTTTCGAGCCTGCGGGAACTGGCGCGCGGAGGTTTCCAGACGGTGATCGGCGAGATCGATGCGCTCGAGCCGCAGGCCGTGTCGCGAATCGTCGCATGCAGCGGCAAGGTCTACTACGATCTGGTGGCCGCGCGCCGCGAGCGGCGCCTGGACAGCATCGCCGTGATCCGGGTCGAGCAGCTCTATCCGTTCCCTCACAAGCAGTTTGCGGCGGAGATTCGCCGCTATTCAAACGCCACCGAGGTGGTCTGGTGCCAGGAGGAGCCGCAGAATCAGGGCGCGTGGTATCAGTCGCAGCATTATCTGCGCGAGAACATGCGCGCCGGGCAGAAGCTCCATTACGCCGGGCGCGCGTCCTCGGCGTCACCGGCGGTCGGCTACACGGCCAAGCACAATGAGCAACAGAAGAAGCTGGTCGAAACCGCGTTCGGCCGGTTCAAGGGATGAGCCACCGACGTCCTGAACGCAATCAACTGTCAATTTCCTGATCCGGGCGCGGCCTTAGGCGGCGCCTCGGTCCGCAGGCGGGAGAATCGTCACGGACCGGTCCGGGCACCCTGGGTGCACAAGGGTTTTGCACGCTGCAGCAAGGCCCAGCCGAACTGCGGCGCAACGATACGGAGCGATCATGCTGCATGAAGTGAAAGTGCCGCAGCTCTCGGAGTCGGTCTCCGAGGCAACGCTGCTCTCCTGGCACAAGAAGGTAGGCGAGGCGGTCAAGCGGGATGAGAACCTCATCGACGTGGAGACCGACAAAGTCGTCCTGGAGCTGCCGGCTCCGGCGGATGGCGTCCTCACCCGGATTCTCAAGGAAGCGGGCGGTACCGTTGTCGCCGGAGAGGTGATCGCGCAGATCGACACCGAAGCGAAGCCTGCGACCGGCACCCCCGCCGGCGTGCGCCCGCAACCCGCCATTGTGGCGCCGACTCCGGCGCCGTCGGCCGAGACGGCCCGCACTGACGCCCGACTGATGCCCGCCGCCCGCAAGCTGGTCGAGGAGCACGGTGTCGATCCAACGGCGATTGCGGGCAGCGGGCGCGACGGCCGCCTCACCAAGGCCGACGTCGTCGAACAAATCGGACGTTCCGCACCCGCCGGCCAGACGCCTGCCTCGACGGCGTCGCCGATCCCGGCCGGCGCCAAGCCGGGCCTGCCCCCGGCGCCGCCGGCCGCCACCGCGGCGGATGCCATCGCCGGTCGCTCGGAGCAGCGCGTGCCCATGTCGCGCCTGCGCGCACGGGTCGCCGAACGGCTCGTCCAGGCGCAGCAGTCTGCTGCGATCCTCACGACGTTCAACGAAGTCAGCATGCGGGCGGTCATCGATCTGCGCAGCAGGTACCGCGAGCGGTTCGAGAAAGAACATGGCGTGCGCCTCGGCTTCATGTCCTTCTTCGTCAAGGCCGCGGTGCACGCGCTCCGGAAATACCCTGTGCTGAACGCCTCGGTCGACGGAAACGACATCGTCTATCACGGTTACTTCGACATCGGTATCGCAGTCAGCAGTCCGCGCGGCCTCGTCGTGCCGATTCTGCGCGACGCCGACCAGCTGCCGCTCGCGGAAATCGAGAAGCGGATCGCGGAGTTCGGCAAGCGCGCGCAGGACGGGAAGCTCGGCATCGAGGAGCTTACCGGTGGCACGTTCTCGATCTCGAACGGCGGAGTCTTCGGGTCGATGTTGTCGACGCCGATCGTCAATCCGCCCCAAAGTGCGATCCTCGGCATCCACGCGACCAAGGACCGCCCGATCGTCGAGGACGGCCAGATCGTGATTCGCCCGATGAATTATCTGGCGCTTTCCTACGATCACCGCATCATTGACGGGCGCGAGGCGGTGCTCGGACTGGTTGCCATCAAGGAATCGCTCGAGGATCCGGCGCGGTTGTTGCTCGATCTCTGATCGAACGGAGGAGTGAGAAGCGGGGATGACACCACCCCGCCGCCTCCGGCGGCACCCCTCCTCGAGGAGGAGGGGAAAATGAATATCCCCTCCTCAAGGTGGAGGGGAAAATGAATATCCCCTCCTCGAGGAGGAGAGGAAAATGAATATCCCCTCCTTTTCAAGGAGGGGTGGCTGCGAAGCAGCCGGGGTGGTTTGGATCCGCGACTCGCTCCTCACTTCATGCATTCTTAACTTTTCACCGGATCAATGGCACAGACATTCGACGTTATCGTGATCGGCGCCGGCCCGGCCGGCTACATCGCCGCCGTGCGCGCGGCCCAGCTCGGGATGAAGACAGCCTGCGTCGAGGAGTGGAAGACGCCGAAGGGCGTCGGCGCCCTGGGCGGCACATGCCTGAACACCGGCTGCATCCCATCCAAGGCGCTACTGGAATCCTCGGAGAACTATGAGCGCGTCCTGCACAAGTTCGGGAATCACGGCATCGCGATCAGCGGTGCCAGGATTGACATCGGCAAGATGATGGCGCGGAAGAACACGATCGTCGCGAAGATGACCAAGGGGATCGAGTTCCTCTTTAAGAAGAACAACATCACGTGGCTCAAGGGGCACGGTAATCTGGTCGGCAAAGGCGCCGCCGGATGGCAGGTCGAGGTGTCGGGCGATGGCGCACCGGAGGTCGTCGAAGGCAAGGCGGTCATCATTGCGACCGGCTCGAAGGCCCGGCATCTGCGGGATCTTCCGGTGGACAACGAGACGGTGTGCGACAACGTCGGCGCGCTGTCGTTCAAGGATGTGCCCAAGCGACTCGGCGTGATCGGGGCCGGCGTGATCGGCCTGGAGCTCGGCAGCGTCTGGCGTCGCCTCGGCGCGAAGGTCACGGTGCTCGAGGCGTTGCCGACGTTCCTGGCGGCAGCCGACGAAGGCATCTCGAAGGCGGCATGGAAAATCTTCACTGAGCGGCAGCAGCTCGACATCCAGCTTGGCGTGACGCTCGGCAAGGTCGAACTGGGAAAGAAAGGCGTCTCCATCGATTACGAGCAGGACGGCAAGCGACACAAGCTCGAGTGCGACAAGCTGGTCGTGTCGGTCGGCAGGATTCCCAACACCGATCGGCTGGGAGCGGAGAACGTCGGACTGAAGATCGACGCACGGGGATTCATCGAAGTCGACGCGCATTGCCGCAGCAATCTGCAGAATGTCTTCGCGATCGGCGACGTGGTCCGGGGCCCGATGCTCGCGCACAAGGGCGAGGAGGAAGGGGTCATGGTGGCGGAGCTGATTTCCGGACAGAAGGCACACGTCAACCTCGAGACGATTCCGTGGGTCATCTACACATCGCCCGAGATCTCCTGGGTCGGTCGCACGGAGCAGCAGCTTCGCGAGGAGGGCACGCCCTACCGGGTCGGTCAGTTCCCGTTCACGATAAATGGTCGGGCCCTGGGGCAGGATGAAACCGAGGGATTCGTCAAAATGCTCGCGCATGCGAAGACGGACGAGATCCTCGGCGTCCACATCATCAACACGCACGCCTCGGAGTTGATCGCCGAGGCGGTTGTCGCCATGGAGTTTCGCGCCTGCTCCGAGGATATTGCGCGCATCGTGCACGCTCACCCATCGCTCTCGGAGGTGATGCACGAGGCCGCGCTCGCCGTGGACAAGCGCGCCTTGAACATGTGAATGGGTGATACCGCCTACGACGACGGGCAGGTCGAACCGCCGGCGCCGATCGGCGGGAGCGTGTTCGACGCCGCGGAGTACACGGAGCCGGCAAAGCGACTCCCCGTCACGGTTCTCGAGTATTACCGGGTCATTCTCACGCGGCGCGGGTTCGTGGCCGACGACTCGCAATACGCCGCCGTGCAGCGGCTGCAGCGGGTATACGAACAGTGGGTGGCGTACAAGGAAAAGCGCAGCTCCGCGCTGCGTCGCCTGATCGTCAAGCCGCCCCTGCCGAATGGGGTTTACCTCTGGGGTGGGGTCGGGCGCGGCAAGAGCTTTCTCATCGACAGCTTCTACCTGACGCTGCCGCTCGTCCGGAAGCGTCGCGTGCACTTCCATCACTTCATGCGCGACGTCCATCGGGAGATGGAGAATCTGAAGGGGCAGGAGGATCCGCTCGACGCAGTCGCGAGTCGCATCGCGAAGCGCTATCGTCTGATCTGCTTCGACGAGTTTCACGTCAACGATATCGCCGACGCGATGATACTGGGACGCCTGCTGGATCGCACCATCGGGCGCGGGGTCGTCTACTGCATGACGTCGAACTACCATCCCGACGATCTTTACCGCCACGGACTCAAGCGTGACCGGTTTCTGCCGACGATCGCGCTCATCAAGGACCGCCTGGACGTCGTGCACGTGGAAAGCGGTGTGGACTACCGGCTGAGAGCGATGGAGCACGTGCAGGCCTATCACTGGCCGCTCGGCCCGGATGCGGAACGGGCGCTCGCCGCGACGTTCCTGCAGATCCGCGACGTCGAGGAGGAGCACCACGAGCTCGATGTGGAGGGGCGCGTGATTCCCTACGTCAAGCGCGCCGGGGGCGTGGTCTGGTTCGCGTTCGCGGATCTGTGCGGCGGCCCGCGATCCCAGATCGATTACCTTGACCTGGCCACCCGGTTTCACAGTGTGATTCTTTCCGGCGTGCCGCGGATGATTCCCGCGCGTGCGAACGAGGCGCGCCGCTTTACGCTGCTCGTGGATGTTTTCTACGAAGCGAAAGTGAACCTGGTCATCTCGGCCGAAGTGCCGCCGGGAGAGCTGTACACGGAGGGTGTGCTCGCGCACGAGTTTCAACGAACCGTGAGCCGGTTGGCGGAAATGGGGACCAGGGAGTACCTTGGTGAAAGTCGGCGGTTGCAGGCGTCCCCGGGGGGCGCACGGCGAGTCAGCACGCAGATCGGCACGCAGATCGGCACGTAGATCGGCACGTAGATTGGAAAGTAGCCGGCGCGCGAGCCGCCGCGTGTATCCCGGGGGGACAGAAGGAGAGTGAAAGAAATGGAAAAATTCAAGGTCTACCGGTTGCGCGAGGCCGACAAGAAGGTGGTCGCCGGCTTCGAGGAGGCCACGATCGACGACCTCGATCCCGGAGAGGTGACGGTGCGGGTGGCGTACTCGAGCGTCAACTACAAGGATGCGCTCGCCGCCTCCGGCAAGGGGCGCATCATTCGACGCTTTCCGTGCATCGGGGGCATCGACCTCGCGGGGACGGTGGTCGATTCGCGCGATGGACGCTTCAAGAAAGGTGACGCCGTGATCGCGACGAGCTATGACATCGGCGTCGCGCACGACGGTGGCTATGCGGAATACGCGCGCGTACCGGCCGCATGGGTCGTTCCGATGCCCAAAGGTATGACCTTGCTCGATGCAATGGCCCTCGGCACAGCGGGGTTCACGGCCGGTCTGGCGGTTGTGCGCATGCTTCACGAGGGGCTCAAGGCCGGCAAGGGCCCGGTCGTCGTGAGCGGAGCGACCGGCGGCGTGGGATCCGTCGCAATCGACATCCTTGCCGGACTCGGACACGAAGTCGTGGCGCTGACCGGAAAAGAAGCGGAGACGGGGTATCTGAAGGCGCTCGGCGCGAAAGAGGTGATGCTCCGCGCGAGCCTCGACCTCGCGAAGATCAAGCCGCTCGACAAGACGACCTGGGCGGGTGCGGTCGACAATCTGGGTGGCGAGTGTCTGGCCTGGATGGCAAGCACCATGCAGATCGGCGCGCCGATCGCCGCGGTGGGGCTTGCCGCGAGCATGAGCCTCAATACGACCGTCGCGCCATTCATCCTGCGCGGCGTGAGTCTGCTCGGCGTGGACTCCGTGAATTGCGAGATGGAGGTCAGGCGGCAGGTCTGGGG
>JAABRB010000082.1 GCA_011391185.1 Betaproteobacteria bacterium | reverse complement strand
CGAACCGATTATACGCACGATCAGCGGTGATTCGCGCGGTCATTTGGCACCCGTTTTCGCCTCGCCGGCGCGGTACACCTCGCAGGCCGCATCCACCCCGGCACCGCGTGGCAGGCTGAAACCTTCCTTGGCGAGCACCGCATCGAGTGCGCCGAGCGTGACCAGCACGGCGTCCTTGCGCGCGTTGTAGCCCATGGTGCCGATGCGCCAGACCTTGCCATGCAGCGGCCCGAACGACGTTCCGATCTCGATGCTGAAGTCCTCGAGCATACGAGCGCGAACCCGGTTCGCATCCACGCCAGCCGGAATCCAGACGCCCGTGACGTTCGGCATCTTGTGCTCGAGATCACCGAACACCCGCAAGCCCATCGCCTGCAACCCGGCCACCAGCGCTTGGCTCGCCACGGCGTGGCGCCGGTGAACGCCAGGCAGCCCTTCTTGCAGCGCGATGCGTGCGCACTCGCGCGCACCGTAGAGCATCGTGGTCGCTTCGGTGTGGTGATTGAGGCCCATGTCACCCCAGTAATCCATGATCATTGCAAGGTCGAAATAATTCGATGCAATGACCGTCCCTTCCCCGGGGACGAAGTCCACCGGACGCACGCCCTCCTCGATGTGGCGTCTCCGGTAGATCGCGCCGGCAACCCGGTTGCCGAGCGTGATCGGCGCGGCGCCCGAAGGCCCCGCCAGGCACTTCTGCAATCCGGCCGTGCACGCGTCGATCTCCCAGGCGTCGACCTTCAGCGGCATGCCGAGAATCGAAGCCGTCGCATCGACGTAGAGGAGCGCGTCATGAGCGTGGCAGATTCGCCCGATCTCGGCCAGCGGCTGGGCCATCGTCGTCGACGTATCGCCCTGGCAGAGCGCCACCAGCATGGGCCGATGCTGTTTGACGGCGGCCTCGATCTGCTCGGGTCGAAACACAGTCCCCCACTCCGTTTCCAATGCCGTCACGTTCGCGCCGCATCGCCGCGCGATCTCGCACTTGAGCTGTCCGAATCGCCCGAATACGCCCACCAGCACGCGATCCCCGGGTTCGATCAGCGAAACCATCACCGACTCAATTCCGCCGCGCGCGGTGCTATCGACGAGCATCGTCCAGTGATTCCGGGTCTCGAAGACTTGCCGATAGAGTTCCATCGTCTCGACCATATACGCCCGGAATTGGGGGTCGAATTGGCCGAGAAGCTGCGCGGACATGGCGCGCAGCACGCGTGGATCGGCGGTGATCGGACCGGGTCCCATCAGCAGCCGCGGCTGGGGGTTCAACTCTCCAAACAATTCACGCATCCACGTCTCCAGGCACGCCACGCGGAACCGGCGTGGACGCCGCGCAGGATAGATCAGCCGGTACCGCTCGGCAATGCCGGGGGTTCGACCCGGGGAAAGTCTGATCGGTTCATCCTCGCGTAAGCGAGGATCCAGGAGGAATCTGGATGGGATCAGACTGGATTCCCGCCTCCGCGGGAATGACGGGCTTCTTCGGGGCTCCCTTAGCGACCCGCAGGCGGCGGCTCGGGTTTCGGCGGAAGCACGAGGGCACGCGGCTTCAGCTTGTCGGGCAGGACGCGCCCCATGCGCGCGCGGTGGCCGAAGTGGTGCGCAAGCTTTTCACCGGCAAGCCGCACCTGTCTTTCCTTGCCGCCGCGGCCGACACCCTCGACGATCAACTCCTTTGCGTTCGTCACCGCGACGGCGATCAGCTTCTCGTCCTTCTCGAGGCCCATCACGATTACGCCGCGGCCTTTCGTCATCTGCCGCATTTCCGCAATGTTAAATGTGAGCAGTCGCCCCTGTTCTGCCAAGGCGACCACGAAATTCCCGCGCGCCTCTTCGTATACTGCCGGTGCAAGCGGCACCTCGTCCGCTTCCACGGACATGAACTCGCGTCCGGCGCGGCGATTCGAGATCATGTCCGCGATCGTGCACAGGAAGCCGTAACCGCCGCTCGACGCCACCAGCAGGCGCGTTTCCGGCCTGCCCCCCACGCAATGGACGATGCGCCCGCCCTCCTGTACGTCGACCAGCGACGACGCCGGCGCGCCGTCCCCGCGCGCCGGGGGCAGATCGCCCGCCTGCAGTGTGTACGCGCGTCCCTTCGAGTCAACGAACAGCACGGGATCCACGGTCCGGCACGGAATCAGCGTCTGCAGCGCGTCGCCTTCCTTGAACGAAAGTCCCGTCGGATCAACCTGCCATCCCTGGCGCATCCGCACCCAGCCGTTCTTCGAGAAAATGACGGTGACCGGCTCGTCGATCACCGGCACCTCCACGGCCGCTTTCTCCGATTCCTCGAGCCTGGTGCGCCGCTTGTCGCCGAACGTCTTGGCATCCTGCTCGAGTTCCTCGATGACCAGCGCTTCGAGCGACTTGCGGCTTCCCAGCACTTTCTCGAGCCCCTTCTTGTCCGTGCGCAGGTCGCCGAGCTCACGCTCCACCTTGATGTGTTCGAGCTTGGCCAGTTGCCGCAGCCGGATCTCCAGAATGTCCTCCGCCTGGCGCTCGGTCAGCTTGAACGCCTTGATCAGATCGCGCTTCGGTTCGTCTGCATTCCGGATGATCTTGATGACCTTGTCGACGTTCAAGAGGACGATCAAGCGCCCTTCGAGAATGTGAATCCGGTCCAGCACCTTGTCGAGCCGGAAGCGGGTGCGCCGGGTAACCGTCGCGAACCGGAAATCGAGCCAATCCCTGAGTACATCCTTGAGGCTCTTTCCCGCGGGCCGGCCGTCAAGTCCCACCATGACCAGGTTGATGGACGTATTCGTCTCCATGCTCGTCTTCGCGAGGAGCAGATTCACGAACTCGGTCGCGTCGATCTTCGACGTCTTGGGCTCGAACACCAGGCGAACGGGATGGGTCCGGTCCGATTCATCGCGCACCCGATCCAGCATCGACAGCATGAGCTGCTTCTCGCGAGTCTGGTCGGCGCTCAGCGATTTCTTTCCCGTGCGCGGCTGTGGATTCGTGATCGCGTCGATCTCCTCGAGCACTTTGCGCGCCGAGGAGCCGGGCGGGAACTCGTGCGCGACAACCTGCCATTGCCCACGCGCCAGGCGCTCGATCGTCCACTTGGCGCGGACCCGAACCGACCCGCGCCCGCTTTCGTACGCGGCGCGAATATCGGCGCGCGGCGTGATGATCTGGCCGCCCCCCGCGAAATCGGGGCCCTTGATGTGCTTCATCAACCCGGCGACGCTGACTCCCGGATCGCGGATCATCGCGATCGCGCCCTGCACGACTTCATTCAGATTGTGGCTCGGCACCTCCGTTGCCATGCCGACCGCTATTCCCGAAGCGCCGTTGAGCAGGACGACCGGGAGTCGTGCGGGAAGCACCGCGGGCTCTTCGATGCTGCCGTCGTAGTTCGGCGCGAAATCCACGGTGCCGCTGTCGAGTTCCGCCAGCAGCACCTCTGCGAACTTCGTGAGCCGCGCCTCCGTGTAGCGCATCGCGGCCGGGTCATCGCCATCCCGCGACCCGAAGTTCCCTTCGCCATCGATCAGCGGGTAGCGCATGGTGAAGTCCTGCGCGAGGCGCACCAGCGCGTCGTACACGGAGGCATCGCCATGCGGGTGGAATTTGCCGAGCACGTCGCCGACCACGCGCGCGGATTTCTTGCGCGGCGTGCCCGCCCGACCGCCGAGCTCCCACATTGCGTAGAGAATCCGCGCCTGCACCGGTTTCTGGCCGTCGGCGACGCGCGGCAACGCGCGATCCTTTACGGTCGCGATCGCATACTGCAGGTACTGGGATGCCGCGTACCTCCCGAGTGGCAGGGTCTCGCCGAACTCGCCCGTCATCGGGGCAAAGTTCGGTGGGAGCTTTGATCCACCCAACCCATCTGCGGGCGCGGAAGGCGCGGCGGCCGGCGCCGCCCCGGCGCCCTTTTTCGGCTTCCGATCCGCAACGGCAGTAGCGCCGCCCGAGGCCTCGAAAAGGTCTTTCTGTTCGTCCATACCGCGCTTTCTACGAGATGTCGGCATCCACGAGATTGCCGAAGGTCTCCATCCACTCACGCCGCGCCTGCGAGTTCTCGCGCGCCATCATCATGTTGAAGACAGCGCGGTCGGCATCGAGCATGCCATCCTCGACGCGCACCGGCAGCATCCGCCGCGTATCGGGATTGAGCGTGGTTTCCCAGAGCTGCTCCGGGCTCATTTCGCCCAGGCCCTTGAACCGGCTCACCGTCCAGGCGCCTTCGCGCACGCCTTCGTCCCCGAGCTTTTCTTCCATCGCGGCGAGCTCCTGCTTGTCGAGCGCGTAGAGCTTCCGCGCCGGCTTGCCTTTTCCCTGCGACGGGACGTCGATGCGAAAGAGCGGCGGCTGCGCCACGAACACGCTGCCCTGCTCGATGAGCCTGGGAAAGTGCTGGAAGAATAGCGTGAGCAGAAGCACCTGAATGTGCGAGCCATCCACGTCCGCATCGGCCAGGATCACGACCTTCCGGTACCGGAGCCCGCCGAGATTGGTCGGGTCGCCGAGCTTGTGTGGGTCCACGCCGATTGCCTGGGCGATCGCCTCGATCTCCTTGTTGGCGTAGAGCGATTCCGTGCTGTCCTGCCAGGTGTTCTTCGGCTTGCCCTTGAGCGGCAGCACAGCCTGGAATTCCTTGTCGCGCGCCTGCTTCGCCGAGCCACCCGCCGAATCCCCCTCGACAATGAAGAGCTCGTTGCGCTCCGGATCGTCAGACGCGCAGTCGGTCAGCTTGCCCGGCAGAACCGCAATGCCCGAGATCTTGCGACGCTCCACCTTCTGCGCCGCCCGGGTCCGGGCCAGCGCCTGGGCGATCACCACCTCCGCGATGCGCTTGCCCTCATCGACGTGTTGATTCAGCCAGAGCTCGAATGGGTCCCGCACCATCTGCGCCATGAGCTTTACGGCGTCGCGCGAGATGAGCTCGTTCTTCACCTGACCCTTGAACTGCGGATCGAGCATCTTCACGGCGAGCACGTACGAGGCTCGCGACCAGACGTCCTCGGGAACGATCTTGAGTCCGCGCTGGCCCATTGCGTGGTGATCGATAAAGCTCTTGATCGCGTTGTACGCGCCTTCCCTCAGTCCGGACACGTGGGTGCCGCCGTGGCGGGTGGGGATCATGTTCACGTACGACTCCGCGACGATCTCGCCGTCCCGGGCCCACGCAATGGCCCAGAGTGCGCCCTCGCCCTCCGCGAAGTTGTCCGACTCGGATTGCGCATGGATGTAGCGCTCGCCGAAAAAGGTCTCGGCAACCGCATCGCGGGCCGTCATCGCATCGCTGAAGTAGCCCCGGATGCCGTCCGGAAATTTCCAGGTCGTCTCCGCGATCTTGCCGTTCTTCTCGATGCCCAGCGTGAACTTCACGCCCGGAAGCAGCATCGCCTTCGCGCGCAGCAGCACGGCAATGTCCTGCTGGACGATCTTCGGCGAATCAAAGTACCTCGGATCGGGCCAGAACCGGATCCGTGTGCCGGTTTCGCGCGGCCCCACGCCGCGGATCTTCTTCAGAGGCTCCTTGACCTTGCCGTTGTCGGCGAATACCAGGCGGTAGAGCCCACCGTCCCGCTTCACTTCGACCTCGAGCCGGTTCGCGAGCGCGTTCGTGACGCACACGCCCACACCGTGCAGTCCGCCGGCGATCCGGTAGACGGCATCCTTGTCGGTCTTTCTGAATTTCCCCCCCGAGTGGAGGGTCGTGAAGATCACCTGGACCGCAGGAACCTTCTTTTTCGGGTGCATATCGACGGGTATGCCCCGGCCGTCGTCCTCCACCGCAGCCGAGCCGTCCTCGTACAGCACGACCGAGACGGCCTGCGCGAAACCGGCCAGGCCTTCGTCGGATGCATTGTCGATC
The DNA here is from genome assembly GCA_011391185.1 of Betaproteobacteria bacterium. The sequence goes on along the minus strand of JAABRB010000082.1, from coordinate 5,446 downwards.
GCCTCGACCAGCGCGTGATTGGGATTGACCGGGTCGGTGTACATGCCCGGTCGGTGGAGGATCGGCGAGAGATCCTCAAGGATTTCAATGTCTTCGGCGCGGTAATCGCCAGCCTTGCGTGCCATCGCTCCCCGTTCTGGTCACCACGACAGGTTGGGGTCGGCGCCCTTGCCGACCACGACGGGTTGTGATCATACCCCGCACGCGAGCTGCACGCACCCGCTTGACGGACGGGCGGTGCGCAGAACTGGACGGTTCAGGCCGAAAAGGCGACCGGTCCGGCCGGACCCGCTCGCGGCGGGTCGCGACTCAGAGCTGAGCGGCAGCGAAAGTGTCGCACCGGCCAGCCTCGCCGCTGTCCAGCCCGCGTCGAAACCAGCGCGTGCGCTGCGCCGAGGAGCCGTGCGTAAACGCTTCCGGCACGACGTGGCCTTGCGAGCGTCGCTGCATCCGGTCATCCCCGATCGCGGCGGCGGCGCGCAGGCCGGCCTCGATGTCGCGCGTATCGACCAGCCCGCGCTGGGTGGCGAAATGTCCCCATACCCCAGCCAGGCAGTCCGCCTGGAGCTCCTGGCGAACCGACAGGCCGTTGCGCTGCTCGGGAGACAGTCGCGCGCCTTCGCGCCGCACCTGCTCCGCGACACCCAGCAGCGTCTGCACGTGATGACCGATCTCGTGCGCGATCACATACGCGCGCGCGAACTCTCCCGGCGCGCCGAATCGCTGCGACAGGTCGTCGAAGAATGAGAGGTCGAGATACACCTTCCGGTCCGCCGGGCAGTAGAACGGTCCAACGGCCGCGCTCGCATATCCGCATGCCGACCCGATCTGGCCGCGGAAGAGCACCAACCGGGGCGCCTGATAGTCACGGCCTCCCGACCGGAAAATGCGCTGCCACGTGTCTTCCGTGTCACCCAGCACCGCGCGAACGAAATCGGCCTGGGGATCACCTTGCGTCCCACCCTGCGCTTCGATCGGCGTGGGCGATCGGTCGGCCGGTCCCTGGCCCGGCACACTGCTTATCGGCCCCAGCAACTCCAGCGGATTGATGCCAAGAAACAGGCTGATCACGAGGATGATGAGCAGCCCACCCCCACCGAGCTTGACCGGCACCCCCATCCCGCCCAACGGGCTCCGCCGCTGGTCCTCCACGTTCGTGCTCCGCCGCATTCGATCCCAGCGCATCTGTGGCTCCCGGTGGCGTTGCCGGCCTGTTCAGGACTTCCGCTTGTTGATGAGCTGTGCGTCGTCCACGACTTTCAGCGGGCTGCCTCCCCAGAGGATCGCAGCGTAGAAATGGTTCTCGAGCTTCGCCTGAGTCAGCGCCTCCCACTGGTAGCCGTTCAGAAGAATGATCTGCCCCGTCATGCCGAGCTCGCCAATGACGGTAAACGCGCCCTCCACCACCTTCCCGCTCGGCGGCTTGTCCCAGGTCACCTGCTCGACCGACGCGATCGATTTGGGCGTTTCCCCCGGGTAGACGGAAAACACGCCGCTCACGCCGTCGCTCGTGCGCAGTGACGCGGCCATGCGGGTTCCACGCGGCTTCATGTCTCTTTGCTCCTATCCATCAGAATCATTTCTCGAACGTCCGCAGCAGCATGCCCGGCCGACCGCAGGGCTCCAGCATGCCGGACGCGTCGGCAACCTGCACGCCATTCACCCAAACACCATACACGCCGATCGCCGGCGTTGTCAGTCGCGGCGCACCGCCGGGCAGATCGAACACGCGCGCCTTGCCACCCCGCCCCACGGTCGTGGGGTCGAAGAGCATGAGGTCCGCCCAGGTCCCGGGCACCAGTCGCCCGCGATCGCGCATGCCGAAGACATCGGCCGGGTCGCTGGTCAGCTTGCGAACCGCCGTTTCGATCGGTATCAGCTGCCGCTCGCGGACCCAATGCCCGAGCAAGTGCAGACCAAAACCGGCGTCGCAGAAAAACATGAGATGCGCCCCGGCATCGGACAGTGAAACCAGGCTGTTTTCGTCGCGGATGAGCCGCCCGACGGCGGCTTCGTCCGAGTTCAATGTCGTGGCGACGAACACGGTTCTGAGATCCTCGTCCAGCGCGAGATCGAGCATCAGGTCCAGGGGATGTTTTCCGGCCGCCTCCCCAAGCTCCGCCAGTGACCGCTGCTCCATCGACCGGTGGCGCTGGTCGCGCGTCTCGACGACGAAGATCTCTTCCCATTCGCCGTTGAAGATGCGAACCGTCGCGGGGCGCGCGAGCTCGTCTTTGACCGCGCTCCGGAACGCGGTATCGGCCAGCATCCGGCGCAAGGCATCCGGTTTCGCGCGCAATGCGGGCTGCCAGGCCTCGAGCCCCTCGAGCGGATAGGGATCGGCCAGGGTGAAATCAAACGTCAGCACGCACGCCGACACGGCGCCGTAGAGGCGGTTTCCGCGCTTTCGCGCTGCCGCAATCGCCCGCATATCGTCGAACACGCCGTCGGGACTGGTCCGGTTGTGCAGCAGCGCGGCGACGATGACCGGTCGCCCGCTGTCCTGGGCGAGCGATTCGAGGAATTCCATCTTCGTGTGACCGCCTTTCGTGAGCATGAATACACCCCGGCCGGATTCCGCGACGGCGCCCACCAGGGCGCGAATCTCCCACTCGTCGGCCAGCCTTGACGGCATCGGCACGCCGCCTTCGCCGTTATGCGCCGGCGAAGTGCTGGTGGAAAACCCGATTGCCCCGTGGCGCATGGCGTCGAGCACGAGCGCGCGCATCTCCTGCACTTCGGAAGGCGTTGCCGTGCGCTTCACGGAATCCTCGCCCATCACCCACGACCGGATCGAGGAGTGGCCGACGAACCCCGCGACGTTCGGCACGAGGCCGCCCTGCTCCAGCATGTCGAAATACTCGGGAAACGATTCGAATTCCCAGCGCACGCCGCGCCGCAGTGCCTGCAGCGACATTCCCTCGACATGCGTGAGGTGGCGCAGCGTGAAGTCGCGATGCGCCGGTCGGCACGGAGCAATCGTGAACCCGCAATTGCCGATGATGGCGGTCGTCACGCCAAGCGCCGGCGACGGCGCGGCCGTCGGATCCCACGTGATCTGGGCATCGTAATGCGTGTGATTGTCGATGATCCCCGGCGCGAGCGCCCGTCCCCCGGCGTCGATTTCGCGCTGGCCCCTGCCGATTCCGGCCCCGATGGCCGCGATTCGCCCGCCGGAGACGCCAAGATCCCCCTGCCGCGGCGGATTGCCGAGGCCGTCGATGATCATTGCGTTTCGGATGACGAGATCGAGCATTGCCGAAATTGGATAGCGGTGCGCCAGCGCGGACGGGTCTGTTCGTGGCGGGGAGAGAGAGGGATTCTCCGACATACTGCCGGCCGCGGTTCGGCGGCGCAAGCGCGCATCGCCGAACCCTTCGAATCCCTCGCGCGAGCAAAGCGGTTTGCTCGCTTCTCCGCGCCACGGCATCGAAGCCCGCAGGCGCGGGCTTCTCCTGCAATTGGCGGAGAGAGAGGGATTCGAACCCTCGGTACGGTATTAACGTACACACGCTTTCCAGGCGTGCGCCTTCAACCACTCGGCCACCTCTCCGTACTGCTTGACAGCTCCTCGTGGTGTCGTCCCGCCCGCCCGGACGCTACGCTTTGGCTACGACATCACGCGACGCTGCGCGCCGCATGAGTCTGCGCCGCAATCAGCCCGCCGGGCTCGCAAGCCCTCGCGGGCAGATTGTCCAGGCGTGCGCCTCCAACCACTCGGCCACCTCTCCGGGCGCGCAATTCTACCGCAACGCACCGTCCGCAGCGGCCGATCAGAGCACCTTGCCCGGATTCATTATGCCGTGCGGATCGATGGCCCGTTTGATCGTGCGCATGATCTCCATTTCCAGCGGCGACTTGTAGCGCAGGATCTCCTCACGCTTGTAGACGCCGAGGCCATGCTCGGCACTGATCGACCCGCCGTGGCGAAAGGTTATGTCGTGCACGATCCGATTCACGGAGCGCATATTCTTCATGAATGCTTCCTCATCCATGCCGAGCGGAGGCGCCACGTTGAAGTGCAGATTGCCATCCCCGACGTGACCGAAATTCACCACCCGTGCGCCGGGAAACTCGCGCGCAAGTGCCGCCTCGGCATCGTCCATGAAATCCGCGATGCGCGAGATCGGCACCGAGACGTCGTGCTTGACCTGCCTGCCGTCCAACGCCTGCGCTTCGGTGAGATTCTCGCGCAGCGCCCACAACTTCTGCGCCTGTGCATCGCTCGCAGCGACGACTGCGTCGACAATGAGGCCCTGCTCCAGCGCCTCTTCCAGCCCGGCCTCGAGCACCTCCCTGACATTGCCTGCGGCATAGGTGTCGGAAAGCTCGAGCAGCACGTGCTCGGGGTATTGCTTCGCGAACGGTGGCGAAACGCCCGGGATATGGCGCGTCACGATCTCGATGCAGAGGCGCGACATCAGCTCGAATGCCGTCAAACGATCGCCGCATCGCTCCTGGATGTGCGTCAGAAACCGCAGCGCCGCCCGCACGTTCGCCAGTGCGACGACCGCCGTGGCCTGGCTACGAGGTTTCGGATAAAGCTTGAGCACGGCGCAGGTGATGATGCCGAGCGTCCCCTCGGCGCCGATGAAAACGTGCTTCAGATCGTAGCCGGTGTTGTCCTTGCGCAGGCCCCGCAGTCCGTCCCAGATCTCGCCGGACGGCAGCACGACTTCCAGCCCGAGCACCAGATCGCGCGCGTTTCCGTAGCGCAGGACCTGCACACCGCCGGCGTTGGTGGAAAGATTACCGCCGATTTCGCAGCTTCCTTCGGCACCCAGGCTGAGCGGGAACAGCCGCTCCGCCTCTTCCGCGGCGTCCTGCAGGTTTGCCAGCACGCAACCCGCTTCCACCGTAACCGTGTTGTTCACGGGATCGAGGGCGCGAATCCGGTTCATGCGCGAAAGATTGACGATGAGCTGGGTGCCACTCGCGTCGGGCGTCGCAGCGCCGCAGAGACTGGTGTTTCCGCCTTGCGGGACGATCGCAGTGTGGGCCTCGACGCACAGGACGACAATGGCCGCCACTTCCGCGGCGCTGCCCGGCTTCACGACGGCCCGCGCGCGTCCGAAATAGCGCTTGCGGAAGTCTGTCGCATACGGTGCCGTATCGACATCTTCCACGAGCACGTGCTGCTCGCCGACGATTCGAGCAAGGCGATGCAGCAGCGTGGGAGCGTCCATGAACTTCGTACTGCGGGTGCCGGGCCGGTCCGCGGCTCAGCCCGAACCCTTGAGCTGCTCCAGAATGGCCGGGTTCTCCAGCGTGGAAACATCCTGGGTGATCGATTCGCCCTTTGCGATGGAGCGCAGCAGCCGGCGCATGATCTTTCCGGAGCGCGTCTTGGGCAGGTTATCGCCGAAGCGGATGTCCCTGGGTTTGGCGATCGGACCGATTTCCTTGGCCACCCAGTCGCGGAGTTCCTGCGCCATCCTCTTCGCGT
>JAABRB010000081.1 GCA_011391185.1 Betaproteobacteria bacterium | reverse complement strand
CCTCGAGCCGGTTGCAGCAGCGCAGGAGCGTGCTCTTGCCGGACCCGGATGGGCCGATGACGAACACGAGCTCGCGCGGCTTGACCTGCAAGTCGACGCCCTTCAGCACCTCGAGTTGGCCGAAGGACTTGTGCAGGGCGCGCACGTCGAGAATCGCGGCGGACTCGCTCATCGCGGGACCATGGAACCTACCTGGGCGTTCCGGACAGCGCCGGAACCGGGGGCTGCGGCCCCCGGATTGCCGTGCGGCCTGTATTCAGGCCGCTATTTGGGCCGCTATTTGCAGGCCGGTTTGTGGTCTTTCGGGTCGTGGCCCGTCATACCGGGCACGCCATAGCCCGCGTACACGGTGACCGTCGCGGAGCCCGCAGCGGGCGCATGGCCGAACCACTTCTCGTAGAGCTTGGCGAGCGTGCCGTTCATCTTCAGGCATTCGATTGCCGCGTCGACCGCGTTGCGCAGCTGCGGATCGTCCTTGCGAAAGGCTGCTGCCCACACGAGCCCCTCGTCGACTTTCAGCGTCGCGAGCTTGATCTTGTCGCCCGCCTTGACCACGGAGTAGGCCGCGACCGTGTTGCCCGACATCTGCGCGTCTGCGCGGCCGGAGATCAGCGCCTGCACTGCGTCGGCATTCGTCCCGAACGATTCGACCTTGAAGCCGTACTTGTCCGCGTTGGACTGCGCCCACTTGTCATAGGCCGAGCCCCGGTTGAGCGAGATGGTCTTGCCTTTCAGCTCCGCGAACGACTTGATGTCCGGCTTGTCCTTGGGCACGACGAACGCGTAGAACGTGTTCAGGTAACCCTCGCTGAAGAGCAGGTTGTTGGCACGCTCCGGCGTGACCGTCGTCGGCGCGCCGACGAAGCTGATCTTGCCGGCATTCATGGCCGGAATGAGGCCCGAGAATTGTCCCGCGAAGACCTCGATGGGCTGTCCCATCTGCTTGCCGATCTCCGCGATGAGGTCGACGTTGAATCCCTCGACGCCACCACCGAGCTTCGGCATGGCATGCGGTGCGAAAGTGCCGTCGACGCCGGCGATCAGCGGCTTGTTCTGGGCGAAGGTTGCGGGCGCGGTCAGGAATGCGGCGGCGGCGAGTGCGGCGAGCAGCGCGGGGCGGCCGGAACGGATGGCACGGGTTCTCATCTCGATATCCTCCTTGGGGACTTGCGGAATGGGTGCCACCGCGTGCGTCGGGCGGCACGTTTCAGGGGCCGGCGCAGCATAGCATGGCGCGCGGGCCGGCCACACTGCCGGAGCGGATCAGCCCTTGCCGAGCGCGGCGCGTCGGACGTTGTACTCGTTTGGCGCAATCTCGAACTGGTCGCGCGTGCGGCAATACCGGTTGCCGAAGAAGCGGCCGACCGGGTGGTACCGGTCCGGAACCACGCGGAGCGTCACGGGGTCGATGACGCCATCGCGCACGTGCATCCAGACAATTTCGCCGATCAGCAGATGCCGCAGGCCGATCGGGACGTGCGTATGCAGGCGGCACTCCAGTGACACGGGCGATTCGGCGACGCGCGGTGGACTGACCCGGTGCGCGGGCGCGGCGGTGAAGCCGACCTGATCGAGTTCACTCGTCTCGGGCGGGAACGCCTGCGAGCAGGCGTGCATGGGCGCCGCCATTGGCTCGTCGACCAGGTTCACGACGAACTCGCGCGTGTCGAGTATGTTGCGCGCCGTGTCCTTCAGCGGGCCTTCGTCGCGATTCTCGACGCTGATGATGCAGATCGGCGGATCGTCGCCCAGCGCGTTGAAGAAGCTGTAGGGCGCGACGTTCACGACTCCGCGCGCATCCAGTGTGCTCACGAGCGCGATCGGGCGCGGCACCACCAGTCCGGCGAGCAGCTTGTACCGCTGCGCGACCTCGATCGCCTCGAAGTCGAAGTCCATCGTCCTCCCCTCCTCAATCCGTCCCGGTGACGAGGACGATCTTGCCGAGCGCGCGCCGGCTGGTCAGCTCCTCGAGCGCATCTCCGGCGCGAGCGAGCGGGTACGTCTTGCTCACGAGCGGCTTGAGCTTGCCCTGCATCGTCAGATCAAGAACCTGCGCGAGGTTTGCGCGGTTTGCCTCGGATTCGCGTGCGCTCCAGGCGCCCCAGTAGACCCCCACGATCGAGCGCTCCATCAGGAGCGGCAGGTTGAGGGGGATCTTCGGAATCTCGCCGCCGGCAAAACCAATGACGAGGTAGCGACCGCGCCACGCCAGGCTGCGTATCGCGGGCTCGGCGAAGCGCCCGCCGACAGGGTCATACACGACGTCGATACCCTTGTCGGCGCTGACCTGCTTCAAGGCTGCACGCAGCTCTTCCCGCTCGTAGTCGATTACCGCATCCGCTCCGTAGCGCTCGCAGATGGCGAGCTTCGCCTCGGACGAGGCTGCGGCGATCACGCGTGCCCCGAGCATCTTGCCGAGCTCGACTGCCGCAAGCCCGACCCCGCCCGCCGCGCCCAGCACCAGCAACGTCTCGCCGGGCTGCAGGTGCGCGCGATCCACGAGCGCGTGGTACGACGTGCCGTAGGTGATCGTGAACGCTGCCGCGACCCGAAAGTCGAGACCCGCGGGAATCGGCGCGACGTTCTGCGCCGGTGCGAGCACCTCCTCGGCGAATCCTCCGTAGGGGACGAATCCCGTGACCGGATCGCCGGGCTTCACGTGCGCCACGCCCGCACCGGCCTCCTTCACGACACCCGCGATCTCGACGCCCGGAGAGAACGGCAGCTCGGGCTTTACCTGATACTTGCCTTGCACGAGCAGCACGTCGGGGAAGTTGACGCCGCACGCCCGGACGCTCACGACGACCTCGCCGGGCCCTGCGCGCGGCGAGGGGATGTCCTCGACGACAAGATCGTGCATCGCCCCGAACTGCTTGCAAAGCACCGCCTTCATTTGCCGCATCGCCTTCCGATTCGATTTACACGGAGTGCCGCCATGGCGGCGACCTGCGCGAGAGGATGCCTCATCTCCACCTTGCCGTCGAGCCGCGGTCCGGCCCGCGGACGCTTCTGCGCTAACATCGGGAGCTCCATACAATCTACAATCGGCGTTCGAAAATGGATCTTGCCTACACACCCGAGGAAGCCGCATTCCGCGACGCAGTCAGGGCCTTCGTGAAGGCCAGCGTTCCGGCGGACATCGCGCGCAAGGTGCTCGAGCATCGCCGCCTGGAGAAGAGCGACTACGTCCGCTGGCAGGACATCCTCGTGAAGCAGGGGTGGCTCGCCGGTCACTGGCCGGTCGAGCACGGCGGCTGCGGCTGGACGCCGGTGCAGAACCACATATTCGACGAGGAGACTGCCGCAGCGGGCGCGCCGCGGCTGATTCCTTTCGGACTCAACATGGTCGCGCCGGTAATCATTGCCTACGGCAGCGCGTGGCAGAAGGAGCACTTTCTTGCGCGCATCCGGACGAATCAGGACTGGTGGTGCCAGGGCTACTCCGAGCCCGGCTCCGGCTCGGATCTCGCCTCGCTCAAGACGCGTGCCGTGCGCGCCGGGGATCACTATGTCGTGAACGGCCAGAAGACGTGGACCACGCTCGCACAGTGCGCGGACATGATCTTCTGCCTCGTGCGCACCGATACGACCGTCAAGAAGCAGGAAGGGATCAGCTTCATCCTCATCGACATGCACTCCCCCGGCGTCACGGTCCGACCGATCGTCACGCTGGACGAGGAGCGCGAGGTGAACGAAGTGTTCTTCGAGGACGTGAAAGTTCCGGTGGCCAACCTGGTCGGAGACGAAGGCAAGGGCTGGACCTACGCAAAGTACCTGCTCGGGCACGAGCGCACGGGCATCGCCGGCGTCGGCGCATCCAAGCGGGAACTCGACACCCTCAAGCACATTGCGAAGCGCCAGCAGAAGTACGGCCGGCCGCTTGGTGACGACCCGGGGTTTGCGGCGCGCGTCATGCAGGTGGAGATCGAGTTGCTCGCCCTCGAGATGACGGTGATGCGCGTGCTCGCGAGCCGCGGCAAGGCGCCGGGTCCCGAGGCGTCGATTCTCAAGATCAAGGGCACCGAGATCCAGCAGACGCTCACCGAGCTGATGATGGAGGCGCTTGGTCCGTACGCGTTGCCGTTCCGTCCGGAGGCGATGGCGCTCGACGCGGGAGACGAGCCGGTCGGCCCGGAATACGCCGCGCCGCTCGCTGCCCGCTACTTCAATTACCGCAAGGTCACCATCTACGGCGGATCGAACGAGATCCAGCGCAACATCATCGCGCAGATGGTTCTGGGTTTGTAAGAAGAGTCGCGGCCGTGCTTCTTCATGCAAAAAGCAGGGGTCAACGAACAAGGGGGGATTCCCCCCGTATATCCTCGAGCGAACAAGGGGCGCACCCCTTGTATATCCCCTCCTTTGCGATGGTCAGTCATCCTTTGACATTCGGAAGCCGTGGACTTTAGTTTTACTGAAGAACAGCAACTCCTGCGCGACTCGTTCGCACGCTACGTCGAGCGCGAGTACACGTTCGAGAAGCGCCGCGCGATCCAGCGCTCCGCCGAGGGATTCAGCCGCGAGGTGTGGTCGGGATTCGCCGAGATGGGGCTTCTCGGCCTCACGACACCGGAGCAGTACGGCGGGTATGGCGGCACCCCGATCGATACGCTCCTCGTCATGCAGGTGATCGGTAACGGGCTCGTCGTGGAGCCTTATCTCGCAAGCGTGGTCCTGGGTGCGGGACTGATCGCGCGCGCAGGCTCCGCCGCGCAAAGGGAGCGCATCCTGCCCGCAGCGGCACGCGGGGAGTTGCTGCTGACGCTGGCCCACGCCGAACCCGATTCCCGATACGAGCTCGCCTCAGTCGCAACCAGCGCGCGACGCCAGGGCCAGGATTTCGTGCTCCGGGGACACAAGGCGGTCGTGCCCTGGGGCGCGCAGGCCGACAAGCTCATCGTCTCGGCGCGCACGGCCGGCGGTCCACGCGACACGCAGGGAATCAGCCTCTTCGTGATCGATCGCGGGATGAAGGGCGTCAGTGCGCGGGATTACCGCACGATCGACGGCCTGCGCGCCGCCGAGGTGAAGCTGGAAAACGTGCTGGTCGGGGCGGACGCTGTGCTCGGTCCGCCCGACGCAGCGTTGCCGTTGCTCGAAGCAGGCGCGGACATCGGCGTAGCGGCGCTGTGTGCCGAAGGCGTCGGCGTGATGGAGACGCTGAACGCCCAGACGCTCGACTACATCAAGACACGCCAGCAGTTCGGGCAACCGATCGGCCGATTCCAGGTCTTGCAGCACCGTGCGGTGGACATGTTCATCCACCTTGAGCAGTCGAAGTCCATGGCGTTGCTCGCCGCAGTTCGGGCCGATTCGGCCGATTCGGCGAAGCGTCGGCACGCGGTGTCGGCGGCGAAGGCGCACATCGGGCGCTCGGGCCGCGCCGTCACCCAGATGGCGGTCCAGTTGCACGGGGGAATGGGCGTCACCGATGAGCTGCCCGCGAGCCACTACGTCAAGCGGCTCACGATGATCGATTTCCACCTAGGCGATACGGACTTTCACGTCGAGCGGCTCGTCGCTGCCGCACGTGGCTGAAACGGCCCGCTCCGGCGCCCATGTATGATGCGCGACTGCTGCGCGCGCAGAACCCACTCCCATCGCTTAACTTCCGACTGAGAGACCTATGATCGATCTCTACACGTGGCCCACGCCGAACGGGCACAAGGTCCATATCATGCTCGAGGAAACCGGCCTCGAGTACCGCATTCATCCGATCAACATCGGCGAAGGCGACCAGTTCAAGCCGGAGTTTCTCAAGATCAGCCCGAACAACAAGATGCCTGCCATGGTCGATTCCGACGGGCCGGACGGCAAGCCGATGGCGCTTGCCGAATCGGGCGCCATGCTCCTCTATCTCGCGGGAAAGACGGGCAAGCTGCTGCCCGCGGGCATCCGGGATCGCTACTCGGTGCTCCAGTGGCTCATGTTCCAGATGGGCCACATCGGGCCGATGCTCGGGCAGGCGCATCATTTCCGGGCCTATGCGCCGGACAAGATCGCTTACGCGATCGCGCGCTACACGAAAGAGGCGAACCGGCTCTATGGCGTGCTCGATCGCCGGCTCGGCGAGAGCGAATATGTCGGCTGCGGCGAGTACACGATCGCCGACATCGCCACCATGCCGTGGCTGCGCTCGTACGAGCGGCAGGGCGTCGCGATGGACGAGTACCCGAACGTCAAGCGCTGGTTCGACAAGATGAACACCCGCCCCGCGGTGCAGCGCGGGCTCAAGGTGCTCGCGGACATTCGGCGGCCTCCGCCCGATGATGCGAAGTGGCGCGAGAACATGTTCGGCAACGCCCAGTACGCGAAGCACTGAGCCAAGCCGGCAAGAACTGCCGGCTACTTTTTCTCGACGATCCGCTTGAACGTGCCGATCGCCTTGGCAACGAGCACCCCGGCGATGTCGCGGGCTTCGCCCTCGCAGAACGCGGTGGACTGACCCCCGTGGAGCACGCGCCCTTCGGCGCGCACGACCTCGCTCCGTCCGGCGTTCATGAACCCGACGCTCATGTCGATCGTGACGATCGCGGTGTTCTCGCGGTAGTGCCCGCGCACCGCCATGCTCATCACGACGTCGAGCATGGTCATGATCACGCCGCCGTGCGCGCCGCCCCAGCTGTTCAGGAGCTCGGGTTTGCGATTCAGCTCGATCACCGCGTGGGCCTCGGTGATCTCGATCGGATGGATGCCGAGATGCTCGGCAAACGGAATCCGGCGCCAGAATTCGGCGCCCGGAACGTCGTGCTGAACCGCGGGTTTCTGCATGGTCCCGGAGTGTGTCATCGAAGCAGAGGGCCCGCAAGCGCGACGCGCCGCGGAGTGCGGCTGACGTCACGCTAAACGACGGCGGATACGCCGCCGTCCACCGCAATGATCTGGCCGGTGATGTGTCGGGAGGCCTCACTTGCAAGCAGCACCACGAGACCTTTCAGATCCTCATCGGAGCCGAGCCGGCCGAGCGGCGCTTCCGCCTTGAGCAGGTCGCCCTTCTCGTCGAGTGTTCCCTGCGTCATTTTCGACGGAAAGAATCCCGGTGCGATCGCGTTCACGGTGATGCCGTACTGGCCCCACTCGGTCGCGAGCGCGCGGGTGAAATTCACCAGGCCGCCCTTGGTCGTGTTGTAGGCGATGGTTCGCATCCGGTCCGGGCGCGAGCCGCCGAGTCCCGCGATGGAAGCGATGTTGACGATGTGGCCCTGCCGGTTCGGGATCATCCAGCGCCTGCCCACCGCCTGCGTGACGAGAAAGGTCGCCGTGAGGTTGAGGTTCACGAGCTTCTGCCATGCGTCGAGCGGATGCTCCTCGGCCGGCGCGCCCCACGTCGCACCGGCATTGTTCACGAGAATGTCGATGCGCCCGTAGTGTGCGAGCACCGCCTCGACCATCGGATCGATGGTGTTCGCCTTCTGCAGATCGCATGGCAGGGGGAGGGCCACGACGCCGAGCCTCGCATGATGCTGCTGCGTCTGCTCCAGCTCGTCGCGCTTGCGTGCGGTGATCGCGAGCTTCGCGCCCATCTCGCCGAGCGCCGCGCCCATCTGCAATCCGAGGCCGCGGGAGCCGCCGGTGATGAGTGCGACCTTGCCGGTCAGGTCGAACAGTTTCTTGACGCTCATTCGAAGACTCCGAGGGCGAGGTTGAGTTTCCCCTCCTCTTCGAGGCGGGGTGCCGCCGGAGGCGGCGGGGTGGTGCGTGAGCGTGATCGATAGTCCGAACCACCCCGCCCGCTTTGCGGGCACCCCTCCTTGGAAAGGAGGGGAAACAATAGCATCACACGGCCTCCCGATGCGCTTCGCACCGCGTGATCCGGGCATAATCGCCCTGCGTCTGCACCTTCGAGACTCTGTTCAAATGAAGACCGCACCCTACGGCGAGTGGGAATCACCGATCACCGCGGCGGCACTGAGCGCTGCGAGCGTGCGGTTCGGTGATGTCGCGATCGACGGCGCGGACGTCTACTGGGTCGAAGGTCGCCCGGCAGAGAAGGGGCGCAACGTGCTCGTGCGGTGCACGCCGGACGGCGCGCTCGCGGACGTCACCCCCGCGCCCTACGACGTGCGATCGCGCGTTCACGAGTACGGCGGCGGCGCATTTGCGATATTTGACGGGCAGGCCTGGTTCTCGCATTTCGGCGACGGGCGCCTCTATCGTCAGCCGTTTGGCGCAAAGCCCGAGCCGCTCACATCGGCCGGACCCTGGCGCTACGCGGACATCGTCTTCGACGCGCACCGCAATCGGCTCCTGTGCGTGCGCGAAAGTCACGGAGATGCCGGGCAGGAGCCGGTGAACGAGCTCGTGGCGATCGAATGCGCGACCGGAACGGTGTCGGTGCTCGCGACGGGTCACGATTTCTACTCGACCCCGCGCCCGAGTCCCGATGGCCGACGCCTTGCCTGGCTCACTTGGGACCATCCGGACATGCCGTGGGACGGCACCGACCTCTGGGTCGCCACGCTCGGCGCCGACGGCCGTCCCCTCGAACCCACGCACGTGGCCGGGGGGAAGGGCGAGTCGGTGTTCCAGCCGGAGTGGGGGCCGGATGGAAATCTCTACCTCGTCACCGATCCGGAGGGCTGGTGGAATCTCTTCTGCCACGACGGGGAGCGACTCAGCTGCCTCTGCCGAACGGATCTGGAGTTCGGGCGGCCGCAATGGCAGTTCGGCCAGGCCACCTACGCCGCCGAAAGCGGCCAGCGGATCCTGTGCGCATTCGCCGACGCGGGGATGTGGCGGTTTGGGGCCGTGCATCAGGCGACTGGCCAGCTCGAGTCGATTCCGACGCCGTTCACCGACATTTCCGATATTGCGGTCGGCGAAGGTCGGGTCGCGCTGATTGCGGCCTCTCCCTGGCAGGCGAGCGTGGTCGCGCTCATTGAACCGGACACGGGCAAGGTAACCGTGCTGCGCGAATCCGTGTCGCTCGCGCTCGGCGACGAGTACATCTCGCCCCCGGAACCCATCGCGTTTTCGACCGGCGCCGGGCAGCACGCCCATGCGTTCTGGTATGCGCCACGCAATCCGAACTTTCGGGCCCCGGACGGCGAGCACCCGCCACTCGTGGTGATCGGGCATGGCGGGCCGACCGGCGCGACCACGCCGAGCTTCAGCCTGGCCACGCAGTACTGGACGAGTCGGGGCTTCGCGGTGCTCGACGTCAACTACCGCGGGAGCACCGGCTACGGTCGTGCCTACCGCGACCTCCTGCGCGGGGCGTGGGGCATCGCTGATGTCGAAGATTGCGTGAACGGCGCGCTGCATCTCGTCGCGCAGGGACGCGCGGACGGCAAGCGGCTTGCGATTCGCGGCGGGAGCGCGGGCGGCTTCACCGCGCTTGCCGCGCTCACGTTTCATGATGCATTCAAAGCGGGCGCGAGCTATTACGGCATCGGCGATCTCGAAGCGCTCGTGCGTGACACGCACAAGTTCGAGTCACGCTATCTCGACTCGCTCATCGGACCCTATCCCGAGCGCAAGGACCTGTACGAGGCACGCTCACCCATCCACCACGTCGATCGACTCGCGTGCCCGGTGATCTTCTTCCAGGGGCTCGAAGACAAGGTGGTGCCGCCCAATCAGGCGGAAGCGATGGTCGAAGCGCTGCGCGCGAAGGGACTGCCCGTCGCCTACCTTGCGTTCGAAGGCGAGCAGCACGGCTTTCGCCGCGCGGAGACGATCATCCGTGCCCGCGAGGCGGAGCTCTATTTCTACGGCAAGGTGTTCGGCTTCACGCCGGCCGACAGGATCGATCCCGTGCCGATCGAGAATCTCTAGAGAAGTTCTGCGGTCCCGAGCAGGCGGGAAGGGAAACAGGCGTCAGACGGCTCTTAGATTGACGGCGGACGACTTGCCGTTGTTGCCTCGCTCCAATTCGAACGAGAGCTTCTGGTTCTCTTTGATGCTGCCGAGTCCGGAACGCTCCACGGCCGTGGCGTGGACGAATACGTCTTTCGAGCCGTCATCCGGCGCGATGAAGCCGAAACCCCTGTCGGTGTTGAAAAATTTCACGGTGCCTGTCGTCATGATACCTCCTGGTCTGTCGTTGCCTCGCGCGAAAGTGTGCGAGGCCTCAAATTGCGGATGGGAGCAGACCGGAAGTGGCGCGCGAAAGGGGATACTGCGGACAGACCCAAGAGAACGAATTCGATCGAGGCGATATGGGGGTCGCGGACGCCTTCCGCAAGTGGCAGCGATCAAATTCGTGAGTGGCCTCCGGATACGAGCACGCGCTGCCTGGCGGATGCAGCGGTGCGGCGCGCGATGCTTCCGCGTGCGACGCATTCATATGTTCGCTACCGAACTGAGCACCTAAGGCTCGAGAACTAGACTACGTGACGCTGCACCGGTCGATGGCGCGGTTTCAACGCGCACGGCGACAGTCAGCCGCGTCGGGCGGGCGCTTCTCGCACCACTCAAGACGCACTACCGCGAAGATGCGCCTTCGTGCGGACAGCGTCGGGAACAGGAGATCGTAATGTCCATCGGCACTTGGGTCATCGTGGGGCTTCTTGCGGGTTTCATCGCCAGCAAGTTCATCATCAAGACGGGCGACGGGCTTCTCAGAGATCTCGGTCTCGGCATCGCGGGTGCGGTGATCGGCGGGTGGCTCTTCCAGGCCCTCAGCGCGACCGCAGCGACCGGGTTCGACGTGTTCGGTCTCGTGGTGACGTTTTCCGGGGCGGGCGCCGCGCTGGTTGTGTTTCACACTTTTTTCATGCGTATTCCCGAGGCAAAGCCGGTGCCCCGAACCGGGCGCAAGGTGATCGGTCGATCCTGAGCGAAGGTCCCGGCGAGCTCTCCGACTCCCGTGTCCATCCACAGGGGGTGCGAGCCGACAAGATCATTCCCCGCACGCGCGGGGCAGAAAGACGAGATTGAATTCGGCGATTGTGCGAGCGTTCGGGCCGCCCATTCTGCGGGCATTCGGGCGCGCCTCGCGGGCCGCGCCGTGGGACAACGAAGAGTCCATCCGCGAGGAGCTCTTCAGCATCGAGCGTCTCGAGCAGCATGCGGAGAGCCTCGCGGCGGCTCAACAGGTCATCGCGGGGCCGTCGAGCGGGCGCTCCCTCGCCGTGCGGCTGAAGGAGAACGAGTCCATCCTGCTCGGCGCCTATCGCGCCATTGCCGGCGCGGTCGGGGAGGGCCGTGCGATCACGCCGGCCGCCGAGTGGCTGCTTGACAACTATCACCTCGTCGAAGAGCAGATTCGCGAGATCCGCGACGACCTGCCGCCCGGCTACTACCGGCAACTGACGAAGCTGGGCGACGGACCTTTTGCCGGCTATCCGCGGGTCTTCGGCGTCGCGTGGGCCTTC